>NZ_CP062807.1 GCF_008801925.2 Cupriavidus basilensis
GTGACTGAAGAGAAGAAGCCCACGCTAGTTCGATTGCCCGTCGAGTTCCGCAAGGAACTGTTGGACGAGAGTGCGGCGCAGACCCGTGAACGCGGGCAGACCGTGTCGATTCCCCAATTGGTTGTTGAACTGGCCAAAGAAGCTTGGGAGGCGCGGCGAGCCCGGAAACCTGGACAGGACAATGGCTAAATTGATCACCGTCATCAACAACAAGGGCGGCGTCGGGAAAACGACCATCGCATGCCACCTCGCTTTCGCCTCGGGGGAAGCTGGCAAGAGGACCCTGTTGTGTGACTTCGATACGCAAGGAAACGCCGGTCAATTTCTGACCAAAGACCTGCAGATCACTAAGCGTCGCGGCGGCTCGGAGCAGCTTTTCGAGCAGGCGGAGCTACAATACACCCCCGCTTGGGTGGACAACATTCAACTCTTGCACGGGCACGGATACTTGCAAGAGTTGGATTCGCGCGGTGACGAGCTCAGCGAACTGGCGATCCAGAAGCGCGGTGAGATCCGCAAGCTTCCGTTCGACTACGTGATTTTCGACACGCCGCCGGCGCTCGGTCCGCGGCAGACCGCTCCGTTGTTCTGGTCGGACTTGGCCGTGGTGATTGTTGAGCCTCAGCTTACCTCGTTGACGGGGATGGCCGATGTCTTCAAGAACATCCAGGATGCGCGGAAGCGCAATCCGAGCCTGCAGGTGCAGGTGGTAATCAACCGGTACACCAAGGCGTCGTCGTCGCAAAAGAAGGTGCGTGCGGAGCTCGAGCAAAAATTCGGCAAGATGATCGTGGGCGAGTTCACGACGCGCGTTGCGGTGTCCGATGCGCTGGCCAACTACCAGCCGGTGTGGCGGTTCGCGAAGGACAAGAAATTGAACGCCGCCTGGAAAGATTTTTCCGGGCGTGTGTTGGGACTTTAAGGATAGGAAAACATGGGCACACTCGACTTCCTCGACAGCTTGGAAGCACCTGCCGCAACGGCCATCAGTATCCCTCTTCGGGATGTGATGCCCGACCCGAAGCAGCCGCGCACGCGATACCGCGAAATCGATGGCAATGTGTCGGTGGAAGGTCGGGACCACATCAAGAACCTGGCCAAGAGCATTGCTGATCAAGGCCTTCTGCAGCCGATTACCGTGCGCGAGGTGGACGGCGGCTACATGATCGTCATGGGAGAATGCCGGTGGCGCGCGTTCGTGCTCAATCAGGAAGAGGGCATTCCCGGACATGAGGCTATTCCGGCCTTTGTACGGAACGACATGTCGCCGGCGAAGCTGCGCCTGGCGCAGTTGGCCGAGAACCTGAATCGCGATGACCTTACCGATCTGGAGGTCGCGCACTTCGTCAAGGAAACGCTGGAAGAGAATCCTGAGCTCAAGAAGTCCGAGCTTGGGGCGATCATGCGGCAGAACAGCCAATACATCTCCCGTATCCTCGCTTTGTTGAACCCGAAGTGGTCCGACGTGGTCGATTCCGGGATGATCTCGTTCGCATCGCTGCTTGAACAATACCGCGCGCTGCCGGAGAAGGTCCGGGCAGAAGTGAAGACGAAGGTGCAGGCCGAGGGCCGCAGCAAGATTACCTCGACCGACCTGAAGAAGGCTCGCGACGGGATGAAGGCTCCGGGGCGGGTCTCGGTTGACCCCGAATTGGCGCGCTCGGTCGATCAGATGCTCGAGGCCAATACGCCCAAGGGCGAACACTACCATCCGCCCAAGACCCAATTCACTGATGCTGGCATCACGACCCCGATCATTCCGAGCGGCGTCGAGAATGTGAATGCCGGTCTGATCGACAAGCGCACGCTGCGTATCACAGCGCGCCAACTGAAGATGCTCGTTGAGAAGAGCGCCGTCACCGGCAAGGAGAAGGGCTTGATGGTGGAGCTGATTCTGCCGGTCGAGGATTTGAAACGGATGCACAAGAAGATCGGCGGAAAATTGCCTGAAACCGATTCGCTTCTGCAGGCCGCCTTCATGGATCAACTCAACTCGATCTGACGAAACAAGGGGAGCGCATAGCTCCCTTCGTTGCGCCGTGTGTGAATATGTTATTGCACAAAAAGAGGCATTAGTTTTGCAAGTTCCGTTTGGCTACGATGCTGCCCAACCTCACGAGCAACGCCCCATCCGGTGGGAAAGCCGTAGGCTGACCAATCCGCACATGATCATGATGGGTGATACCGGTAGCGGAAAGACGCACCAGCTGCGGCATGTGTGCGATAGCTTGGTGCGCTCAAGTTCCGCACAGACCAGGATTCATGTGCTCGACCGCCACGGCGACATCGACGTGCAGGGCGCGTCGTCCGTATTCTTTAGCCAATCTGCTGATTTCGGCATCAATCCCCTCGAACTGAACCCCGACCCCCACTACGGAGGGGTGCGAAAGCGCGTGCAGGCGTTCATTTCCGGCATTAATCGAACGAGCCAGCGTCTTGGGCATAGGCAAGAGGCAGTCCTGCGGAACTTGCTTCTAGATCTGTACCGGTCCATGGGCTTCTCCCTGGATGATCCACGGACCTGGCACGCGGCGAACGCCGCTGAGATCTATAGCGTCCCGGGCAAAGAGGACCGCCTCTATCTCGAGGTGCCATACGAAGAGATTGATCGGGCGAAGAAGTGTGGCATCCGTTGGGACGGCGACGAAAAAGCCTGGTGGTGCCCACATGGGGAGCACACGGGAGAGCGCCGGAGGTGGCCGGCGAAAGTGGCCGGCCAACGATATCCAACGTTGCTTGACGCCATTCGGTTCTCAAACAACAGGCTCAAGGCCATGTTCCTGGGGTCAAGTCAGCAAGCTGTGCGCAGTCTTGAGGCTGTGCAAAGGGTGGCGAAGAGCCTGGCCGTCAAGCAGCGGCGGGCGGCTCGCATGGCCGAGGTGATGGTGGGGGAGGAGGAGATCAGTGCAGAGCTCGCGGAAGCTCGCGCCAAAGCCATTGCAGCGTACACGGCGGCAGTTAATGCAATGGTTACAGGCCGCGAATTGGACGATCTCCTCAAGTACGACTCGATCGAGACCGTGAAGTCGGTTGTGGACCGCCTTGAGAATTTCTATGCGATGGGCGTTTTCCGGAGCGTTCCGCCTCCACACGATCCCGGCGCCAAAGTTCACCGATATGTGATGACAGCATTGCACGACGACGCGCAGAAGCTGCTTGTGGACACGAAGGCGGAAGAGATTTTTTCGCGTGCGATGCAGCGCGGTGAACAGAGCGAGGTGCGGGACGTACTTGTGGTGGACGAGGCCACGGTTTTCATAAGTGACGAGAAGGACCACATTCTGAATCGCATTGCAAAAGAAGGCCGGAAATTTGGCGTAATGCTCCTTCTTGCCTCTCAAGGTCCCGGGCATTTTACCGATGATCTTATGTCCGCAGCGGGGACAAAGGTCATGCTGGGCTTTGACCGAAACCAATGGCGCGATGCCAACCGCATGCTGGGAATGTCAACGAAGGCGCTCGAATGGATCATTCCGCGGCGCCGCTGCGTCATCACCATGAAAGTCGCCGGCGAGTTACAGAGCGGCACACACTGGGTCAACTTTCAAGCTCTCTAGCGTCAAATTGCGTTGCCAGTGGATGCTGGCGGGGGGACGCACGCGACCAGGGTTCAATTTTCTGACGTTGGAATTCAAGAGCGCAACTTAATAGTTGTTAAGAGTTATGACCTTTACAAACTATTAAATGCGCGTATCATGTACCGAAAGGACAACACGGGTACGTACAGGAAGGGGTTAAGAACAATGAAGAACACAAACAATGTCGCGCTGATCAACCCGGAGTCGGAGCATTTTGTGCCGACCCTGACCGACGTGGTCTCGCCCGCGACGCTTGCTCAAGTGTTCGGGGACCATCCGGTCCCCTTCAAGACGAACGAGGACGGGTCTGCACCTACCTCCGTCTACCTGCAACACCTGGAAGACACTTGGGCGCTGGCCATGGAAGAAGCGGAAACGGACGAGGTTCAAGCGGAACACGCCCCTGCGCGTGATCTTCGAGAAGTTTCCGTAGAAGCCCGGGCCATCCTGTAGACTTCGGGCGGTTTCCACTAGCATCGCGACAAATGAACGAGCGGGAGTTCGACAACCTGGTCAGCATGACACGCCTGACGCCGAAAAGCCGCGAAGCGGCTCGTTTGGTGTATGTGGATGGGAAGTCGCCGAGCGAGGCGGGAGTGACAGTGGGTCTTTCGCCGCAGCGGATTTCGCAGATCCTTGCCACTGTCAAGAAGGCTGAATCCGAACGACCGTTGTCCGCTGCTCCCAACACGCCCGTTACCCCGGTTGACGCCGTAAGGGCAAGCTACGCCTTTGCTGTCAAAGCTGCGCGTGATCTGTTCGGAGACGAGGCGACAATCAGGGCGCCTGGGCCCGACGAGAGACTTGTTGGGCGAGTGGAAGCTCGCACCGATTTCCATCTGGTGCAGCATCTTGGGCGAAGTGCAGTAGCAATTCACGAGCTCGCTAGCCTGGACAGAGTGCCTCCTCTGGCCAGGTCCGTTACCATCCAGTATCGCGCAGGGGCGGCTCAGGTCCTCGACCGCGACCAGGTGCAGACGCGAGAATCTAACGTTCGTTGATGTGGTTCCAGTGGTTCCTATCTGGCTATCAACGACGAACAGAAGTAATATATAAAAAGCATCAAACAAACATAGCGAGGCTTGCCGATTTGCCGCCTCCGTTGGCGAGAGCAAGGGCGCGATGCCTTGATTGCGAGGTAGTGCTATCCGCGCGGTGGGCCGCCGCCGCGCGCTAACCCTGCACGCTGAAATGCGCGCGTGCAGTTTCCATGAGATGCAGTGAGTGAAACCAGGACTGTGAACTATGTCGGCTAAATCGGATTTCTTGGATGCTCTTGCGGAAGGGGACTTCGTCTCCGCCCGCAAGCTGATGGCGCAGCACAAGCTGGGCCCGAACACCCGCGACTGGACTCGCTCGCGCATGTCTCCGCTCGCATATGCGATTCGCCACGGCGACAACCAGTTCGCGGCGGAGCTCGTGGCAATGGGTGCCAAGGTGGATGAAGTGAGCCAAGGGGACACCCCCTTGATTCTGATGGCGAACCCGGAAGGAGCAGAGATCCTGGCTCAGGCCGGCGCAGACGTGAACGCCACGATGCGACGTGATGCGGTCAACATGGGCGTGAACAAGGGTGCGACGGCGCTGATCAAGGCCGCGCATAACAACAATTCCGAACTGGTGGCCAAGCTGATCGAGCTGGGCGCGGATGTTCGCGCGACCGATCGGCTCGGGCGCACAGCGCTGCACTACGCGGCACGCAATAACCCGCAGACTGCCGATCTCCTGATTAACGCCGGCGCCGATTTCCTCGCGAGAGACCGTTTCGGCAAGACGGCTCTGTTTGTTGATATCGCTCCGAGCAATACCGCCCCGTCGCTAGCTACCACATCCCCCGCAAACAGCATCAGCAACTCCGTGAAGGACGCTGCTGCGCGGAAGGAGATCGAGACGACCAACGAAGGCTTGATGGCGGTGCCGGAGAACGCACTGGACGCGGAAACCGCGAGGCGGCTGGTTCACGATGACGTGACGATGTACAAGGGCGTGTCCGATCCGACCGAGAGGCACTGGGCCGCCCTGGCGATGGCCGACAATGCGGACAGGCAGCAGACGTATCGAGAAGCGCTCCTACAGGAGGCCCCGGAGCTAGCGATGGACCTGGGCGCTGCAGTGTCGCGCGAGGCAGCCCTCGTGAGTGAAAAGGAAGAAAGCAAGGCAATCGAAGTCGATTCGATGCTACGCGATCAGGTGACGGCTTTTGATCACGTCGTCGGTGAGCGTATTTCGATCCCGCACGGCGACTTTCTCTACCTGGAAGGCACTGATAATCCTCACGCCCGAGCAGCGGGCCGAATTTGACCAACAGGCGCGAGCTCGTAGCGAAAGCCAGCAGCGGGAGCAAGAGGCGGCCCAGAAGCGTGCTGCCGCTTACGCGCAGAAGAAGTGGGGGTCGAGCCGCGAAGAGGGGAAGCACCCGTATCTTGACAGGAAGCAGGTGAGCGCCTTTGGCGTTCGTGTGGACGGCGGTGAACTGGTGATCCCCCTCGTTGACGCCGAGAACCGTCTCTGTAACGTGCAGCGGATCTTCTCGGATCAGGAGCGAGGAAAACTCTTCCTCAAGGATGCACGAAAGACCGGGTGCTTTCACATCCTTGGCGATATCGACACATCACCCACAGTTCTCTTCGCCGAAGGTTACGCAACTGGGGCCAGCCTCCACATGGCCACGTCGTTGCCTGTTGTGTTGACGTTCGACAGCGGCAACATCGACGCAGTAATGCGGGCCGTGAGCGCGCGCGTGGAAGGGAAGGAAAAGATTGTGTGCGGCGACGAAGATGATCTGCCGCCGTCGAGGATACTCCGCCGGATTAACGGCATGCTTACCACAGAACGTACCTTCGCGAAGCTGAAGCTCAACAGTGTCGACCCCGATGAGTTGAAGCTTGATGGCATCCCGCGACCCGCGCGACACAACCCGGAATGCACGCTCAGCCTTCGGGTTGAGTCGGGGCCGCACGAGACGCCGCGGATAGTGGGCGAGATTCGCAATGCGTCGACCGATGGCGTGCTGCGCGTCATGCTGAACAACGTGGGCCGAGAGAAGGCGCTGGTGGCCGCAGCGGAGCATGGCGCAACCGCGATCTTTCCACGTTTCGCCAGCCACGATGGATTCCCGACCGACTTCAACGATCTGCACGTGCGGGAGGGGCTACAGGCGGTCTCGCTCCAGCTGCAAAAGGTGATTCAGCGCGGGCACGAGACCGCCCGCATTGCGCATGCGGGGGTCGCGCCGGCGAGCGTGCAAGTTTTCGAGCCCCAACTTGGGGGGCGCTATATCGGGCAGGTGATCGAGATCTCGGATACCCATCTGACGCAGCAGATAGGCCGGGGCGTTGCTGTACGGCACAACCGCTCGACAGTCGTCGGGGAAGCGGTGGTTGGGTTGACGGTGGAGATTGCGTATGCCAACGGCAGGGCGCGACTCACCGATCGGGCGAAGCGGGCCGTGGATAAAGTCCCCGAGCGATAGTAAGATATCATGATATAAAAAAATGAGAGTGAACTGATATGATCCAAAGCGGAAAGCGGAACGACTCGGTTCGTTTGAGTGTCTCGGTCTTCTTCGTGTTCGCTCTATGCACGATAGCGACGTGCTGGGTGGCGACCCAATATCTCGCGGCAATGCTCCGCTATCAGCCAGGCCTCGGGGAACCGGTCTTGGCGTTCCGCTCCGGCGTCAAGATCTATCAGCCTTTCTCAGGGTGGATTTGGAGCTGGACGTGGATGAACGAAACCGGGCGGCTGCAAGACTATGTTATGCGCACAACCGGTATCCACGTTGCGGGCATGTTCTTGAGTGTCGCATTTGGCTTCTATCTTTGGTATCGCCGAAGCCTCACCAAGCAAATTACCGAAGGGCTGCATGGCACCGCCAAGTGGGCGTCGCTCGAGGACGTACAGGCGATGAGGTTTGTTTCTTATGAAATGAAGAAGGGTAGCTGGCCGTTCTACAAGCGCGTTTCGTACACCGCTAACGGGGTGTATCTCGGGGCCTTGGACACTCCTGACGGGAGAAAGGTACTGAGATACGATGAGTCGGCTCACGTCCTTGCCTACATGCCCTCGCGTAGCGGCAAAGGCGTCGGTCTGGTCGTCCCCACGTTGCTCTCGTATCCGCACAGTACAGCCACGAATGACCTGAAGCGGGAGAATTTCGAGTTGACCAGTGGGTTCCGCCATTCGGCGGGCTCATTGGTTATTTGCTTTGACCCGACTGGCACGGACGGTCGAAGCATTGATGGCCGCACGCCATTCCGAGTCGGATGCTCATGGAACGTGTGTGAGGAGGTTCGCGAATATCCGCACGATGTACAGGACGCGCAGAACATCGCGGCCATTATCGCGGATGCCAACGACGAAGGGATTGGCAGTGACCACTGGATCAGTACGTCGTGGGGCCTTATAGCCGGGCTGATTCTTCACTGCAAGTATGCGGAGCGGGACAAGTCGCTTACAGGCGCCTTCAACTATCTGACGGACCCGACGTTTGAGGACCCAGAGCAGATGCTGATGGGCATGTTGAACGCCGAACACGATCCCACCGGTCGCTTCGGATGGAAAGACTCCAGCGGGAGAGGCACGAAGGTACACCCTGTTGTGGCAGCCGTGGCGCGTGCCAATCTGAACCGCGAGGCGAAGGAGCGGGCAAGTGTGCTGTCGACTGCCGAAACCAAATTGGCACTTTATCAAGATCCTGTTATCGCGCGGAACATTCGGCGGTCGGACTTCCGGATTCGGGATTTGATGCATCATGAAAAGGCCGTCAGCCTCTACCTGGTGGTGCCGCCGTCTGACAAGAAGCGGCTGCAGCCGCTGCTGCGCATGTTCTTCACGTACCTGATCCGGCAGCTGACGCAAAGCATGGACTTTGCCGACGGCGAGAGCCTCCGCTCGTTCCGCCACCGTCTATTGCTGTTGATCGATGAGCTCCCTTCTCTGGGAAAGATGGACCAACTGCAGGACGGTCTGGGCTACCTTGCAGGCTACGGCATCACAGCCTTCCTCTTCGCTCAGGACACGATCCAGTTGGTTGATGCCTACGGGGAGAACCAGACCATCACTTCGGGTTGCCAAGTTCGCATAGCGAGCGCCCCAAACACGCTCGCTACTGCGAAGGACATTTCGGCGATGACGGGCATCACGACGGTAAAAAAACAGACTGTCAACTACTCGGGCAAGCGCACTGCCGCCATGCTGGACCAGATGAATGTCTCAGAGGATGACGTCGAACGCCCCTTGCTAACTGACGATGAGGCGATGCGGCTTCCGCGTGACGAGATCATTATCTTCAACGCGGGTCACAACCCGATTCGAGCCAAGAAGCTGCGCTATTTCGAGATGAAAGAGTTCAAGCGGCGCGCAGAAGTAGAGAGCCCTACGCGGGTAGAGATCGCGGTGCTGAAAGACGGGCGTGTGAAAGCGCAGTGGTTCATGGTCCAATGCGAGCCGCGGGAGCAGGGTGGTATTCTGATCTGCATCAACGCTTACGATAGCTTCCCTGCAGTCCGGCTCACGGTGAAGCAGGAGAACATCGAGGAGGACACCGTCGTTGAGGCGGAATATGTCTTGCGCCGGCGCGACGGTGCCGAGTTCTCCGATGAGATTACGATCGATGATTCGCACTTCCTCGCTACTCCGCGCGATGAGGCGTTCAAGCTAGATCCTCGGGAATACTTCGAGGTTCATTTCTCTGCCCTTGACCAGGAAGAATGGAAGGGCGCCAAGATCTGTGGTTTTGGACGCCGCCTCTCCGACTACGAGCGAGAGGCTCGCCGGAAGGTGAAGCAGCACTATCACAAACTCGAGGAAGACACTGGCAAGGTCGCGGACATTCGCCTCGAGCGCGCCGAGCAAGATAGTCGATATAGCGGCAACGTCGTTCTGGCCACTGAACACTACCTGGTGCTGGAGCGCATGGGCGATCTCGGAGCCGTCTCACTACATCGGCTGGCGCGCCTTTCGCGTATGCCGAAAGTGGGGGAGCGGATCACAATTCGCTACACCGGCAAGAAAGGGACCGTAGCGTGAAGAACTCATCAACCGTGATGGTTCGGGCGCTTCCTTTGGTCGATAGCGTGTGGATGAGCGCCGGAGCCGCAGCGCATCTATATCGTCTTCTTGCACGCTACAACTGGTGCCTGATCGATCCTGAGCGCTATAGGGCACGCTGGCAACTGTTTTGGCCAACACTGCGGTGGTGCGAACGCGCCATGCTACGGCTCTGCCTTGCGGCGCATGGCGGCAAGCGAGTGGGGCAGCGCTTGACAACGGCATCGCCGCAGGGATATCGCGACGTGCTCCTGGCGCACAGGCCCGTGCGCATTGAGGCCAATGTCGAAGATGAGTTCTGGACGGTATGTTGCTCACTGACGAGTTCGATCTGTACAAGAACCTCTTCATCAATACGACGATGCAATCAGTCGCAGGCCTCGGCAATCTCACGGGCAGCGACATGGCTTTCGATCTGTTCGTGAAAGGCAGATACCTCGACCAGCGCTACAACGACCGGGGAATGTATGGAGCGACCGGCACACCGCTCTCCAACTCGATCGCGGAGATGTACACGCTTCAGCGCTACTTTCAATACGACGACATGAAGAATCGCGGGATCTTGCATTTCGATGCCTGGGCTTCGACATTCGGCCAGGTGGTCGCCGGATGGGAACTTGACGCCACCGGCGTGAACTACAAGCTCAATTCGCGGTTCTCGAAATTCCAGAACGTGCCGGAGCTCGTCAACATGTATCGGTCGTTTGCTGACGTCATTTTGCGCGAGGACCTCGAGGAGCAGGCCCGGGCGCAGGGAAAACGGTTCCCTGTACCTCGTGTCGCAGGCGGGAAGTCAAAGAACATCGTGGTGGAGCGCTCGCCGCAGCAAGCGAAGTACATGGGCATTCAAGAGCGTCGCTACGATTCAACCGGCCAGCCCTATCTGCGCGCGGACGGAAGCCCTGTGATGGGTTGGAACGAAGGTTCGATCATCCATCGCATGGAGAACATGCCGAAGGACCCCCGCAAAGACAATCCGTTGAAGGTTACGAATGACGCGCGAAAGGCCGGTCTGGACTTCCGGCTGATTGATCCTAGCGCGCCTGACTTCGCAGGGAGCAAGGTCAATGCCGCCGTCTCAGAAATGATGCGGATCTACAAGAAGTGGGATGAACGGAAGGGGACGCAAGTCGTCTTCTGCGACCTGTCCACGCCAAAACTAGGGAAGGGCGGGCTGGCGCAAGTGGAAGCTTCGCCAGCGAGGGACGATGACTCGGAAGAGATCGAGGAGGAGGGCGCATCCATATCGATGGACGATATCCTTGCGACAAGTTCCTCGTTCAGCGTCTATGACGACATCCGCGCGAAGCTGATCGGGCGTGGAGTGCCGGCGGCTGAGATCCGGTATGTTCATGAGGCCAACAGTGACCTGCAGAAGGCGAAGCTGTTTGAGCAGGTGAATCGCGGAGAGGTGCGCTTCCTACTCGGATCGACCGCAAAAATGGGCGCTGGGACCAATGTGCAGAAGAAGCTTGTCGCCGAACACAACCTGGATGCCCCTTGGCGACCGCGCGACCTCGAGCAGCGGGAAGGCCGGATTATTCGCCAAGGCAACGAGTTCTATCAGGAAGATCCGGATGGCTTTGAAGTCGAGTTGCTTCGCTATGCGACAAAGCAGACCTACGACTCACGGATGTGGCAAACGATCGAATACAAGGCTGCCGGGATCGAACAGTTCCGCAAGGGTGGTGGTAGCCAGCGAGTGATCGAGGATATCGCGAGCGAGGCAGCAAACGCCGCGGAGATGAAGGCTGCGGCGACGGGCAATCCGCTGATCTTCATGCAGGTGCAGCTATCGTCAGAGTTGCGGAAGATTGAGGCCGTGCATGCGAACTACAAGCGCAACATGCACAGCATGGAAGGGCGTCTGCAATGGCTCGATCGAGCAGAGGTACGCGCGTCGGATCGTATCGAAAAGCTGCAGGCCGAGATTGCCCTGCGTGACGGAAACACGACGGATGAGTTTGCATTTCAGATCGGGCAGCGTCGGTTCGGCAAGGACGACAAGGATGCATTGCTTTGCCGTTTGTCGATAATCGATACTGGCATGACATGACAGAACCGTACGGTCCCAACGGGATCTACGGTGCCTGGCTGAGCTACAGCCTGGTGCTTGCGCCGTTGGCCTTCCTTGGCTTTGCGTGGCTGTCAGGCCGAAGAGGTTCGGGGCCGCCCGAAAAAGTCTGAGCCGTGCGAGGTGCGGATAGCGCGAAGGCTGCCCGCTGCAGGCTGCGTCGACTGGTAGACGAAATCGCGGAGGGGCCACCGGACGCAGCCCGGTGGGCACGTGCGGGACGAAAGAAATCGCGGCAACCTGCCGGGCGTGAAGCGCGGAGAGGCGATCATGTGGATCGTGGTCATCAGCGGCCATGATCGCTGCCCGACCCTTGGCCTGCCACTTGCGGCGTGTCACGCTGAGCGACAAAGATCAGCGCAATGGTGACCGCGCAAAAAGCCGCACCTGCATAGAACGTGAAGGCTGCTCCGAGCCGGTCCCAAAGCAAGCCGGCCAACGCGCTGGCAATGAGAAGCGCCAGCCCGCTCGCCAGATTAAAGAAGCCGAACGCCGTGCCTCGCAGATCTTCGGGCGCGGTGTCGGCTACCATGGTGGCAAGCAGTCCCTGGGTCATGCCCATATGCAGCCCCCATAGCGCCACGCCGGCCAGCATTACCGCCCAGTACGCGCCTATCGCCAGCACGAGGTCGGCGAGAATAAGGGCCACCAGACCCCATGCCAACAGCGTGGTATGAGGCAGACTATCGGACAGCTTGCCAAAGGGATAGGCCGACAGGGAATACACCACGTTCATCGCGACCAGCACGAGGGGCGCCAAGTACAGAGGCAAACCGACCTGTTGGGCGCGCAGCACCAGAAACGCCTCGCTGAACCGAGCCAGCATGAACAGCGCCCCAATCGCGACCACTTGCCAGTACGATCGTCCAAGACGAACAAGGTTTGCCCACTTGATGGGGTTGGTTCGCTTGGCGTCGACATGGGTGTGGGGCTCTCGCACCCCGAGCATCAGCAGCAAGACTGAGAGGATGCCTGGGATGACTGCCACCCAGAAGACGGCCCTGAAATTATTCGCCCACAGATACATCAGGCCGATAGCACTCAGCGGCCCGAGAAAGGCTCCCACGGTGTCCAGCGATTGTCTTAGGCCGAAGGCGGCGCCCCGGAGGTGCGGCGGTGCGATGTCCGCGACCAGCGCATCGCGAGGGGCGCCGCGAATGCCCTTGCCGATTCGGTCCGTGAGACGCGCCGCCAGTACGGTTCCCACGCCGGGCGCCAGTGCGAAGAATGGCTTGGACACCGCGCCAAGCGCATAGCCCAGTACCGCGAGCCATTTGCGCTTGCCGAGGTAGTCGCTGAACGCCCCCGAGAAGACCTTTACCATCAGGGCGGTCGCCTCGGCGAAGCCTTCAATGAGTCCAACGTCGAAGGCGCTGGCGCCAAGCGCCGTCACCATAAAGATGGGGAGCAGGCTATGTATGATCTCCGACGAAAGATCCATCAGCAGGCTGACAAAGCCCAACATCCAGATCGCAGGCGGGATCTGGCATAACGTGGTGCGATGGGATGCGGTCACGGCGATTTCTATGAGGCAAGGTTGACGCCGGGACGATGCTTGAGCCCATGCAAGACGCACGGGAGCCGCACGGTTAAATCGGGCGCTCGAATGAATTCACCCAGTTTAGGGGCACCTCGCGCTCGCTTGCTATCGGGGAGGCGCCAGAATTGGCGAGATGTTACGCCGGTGAGGCGCTCCACGGCCCACGGCAGGCAAGCCGAGCCGAGGAGACGGTTCTCCCCAGCGCGGAGCCGCATTGGCGGCGTTACACCTGGGTAGATGGCCGGTGCGACCGCAAATTGTAGACGACGCTTGCGGCGATAATGAGCAGAATCAGGACTTGCGCTACGACGGTCTGGACGGACGGATAAATGCCCAGGACGTCGATACGAGGCATGGAGATCGGCGTAACTTGTAGGAAGCCGACTTTCTGAAGCGCAGCTATGCCTTTACCAATCAGAACGACCGCCAACACGCCGACCAATGCTGAGCTGAAGGCAAAGAACTGACCAATCGGCAGGCGCGCCGTGGAGCGCAGGAGCACGATGGCGATCGCGGCCAGGATGGCGATACCCGACGCAAGTCCTGCGAGCAAAAATACACCGTTGCCCTCTGTCCACAGGGCAGCGTAAAAGAGGACTGTTTCAAACACTTCTCGATAGACGGTCACGAACGACAGCAGGAACAGCATCAGCGCTGATTTCTTGTTCAATGCCGAGGACAGCTTCGCCTTCACATAGGCCTGCCAGCGACCCGCAAGACTCTTCTGGTGCATCCACATGCCCACGCCAAGCAACACGATTGCGGCAAACACTGCGGAAAAACCTTCCGTCATCTCGCGACTGGCGCCACTCAGGTCGACGACATAGGTGGCTACCGCCCAGGTCAGCCCACCGGCCGCCAGCGCAGTAACCCAGCCTGCATGCACGTAGGGCAGGACATCGGTGCGATCCGCTTTCTTCAGGAACGCCATCATCGCGACGACCACCAACAGGGCTTCAAGCCCTTCTCGTAGCAGGATTGTCAGGGCGCCGAGGAAGGTCGATATGGCGTCATTGGTGCCGCCCAGCGCCTCCTGTGCGTCGTCAAGCTGCGATTGCAACTTCTGCGCAATTTCATGGGCGCGTTCCACCTGGCCCGCTGTCACAGCATTGCGATAGAGCCCCATCGTCTTCTCGATATCCTGGAACAGCGCCTGGTTCTTGGCAGCCAGCGCCGGCTCGACGGGCTCGAAGCCGTCGAGATAGGCAGACAACGCCAGCCGCGAAGCCAACTGCCTGTCGCCCTTGTCCAGGGTGGCCAAGCTTTCCTTCAGCTTGTCTCTGGCGATCATCAGGCTGTCGGTGCTTGACGCGGTGACCGAGCCCGGCGTGCTCCTGAGGTACGCGGTCAGTTGGCGAGCGGCATCCGCCCCGACGGTCTTGGCGAGCGCAGCCTCGGAGGTCTGGCTTAACAAGGCCAGCGTGGGCACGGCTGCGTGGAGAGCCGGTTGAGAGGTCCACAGCTTGGCGCCGGCCTGGCGGTCGGCATCCGAATACGAAAGGGTCGAGGCAAAATAGGCGAGCGCCCAGCGTTCCTCGTCCGAGAGTTGAGCAAATGCCGGCATCGACGTCCCTTCTACCCCGCGCGTGATGATTTGCTGTAGGGCAAAGACGCTGCGCTCCTGGGCGCGCTCGTGATCAGCCAGGGCGATCGGTGGCGGGCTCAGCTTTGCAGCTAGTGGGCCGTCCGCGTGCCCGGAAACGCCGTGGCACGAAGCACATTGGCTTTGATACAGCTTTGCCCCTTGTTGCAGATCGGGCAGCTTGCCGGGGGCCATCGGGACCGGATAGGCTGCGAGGAGTCCGCCGGCCAGTTTGCGAGCTTGCTCGCCGACTGATTCGGGCGGGGCCTTTTCTGCAATGGATGCGCGCAACGCCGCCGCTTCCTTGGCCAACTCTGGCGCGGCTGGCGTCGGCGGCAACTCGGTTAGCTGCCGTTCAGCGGCCTGCGCGAACTCCTGCATCTCGGCATACTCGGCTTCGTTGGCGACGTGGCCATCCTTGACGGACCGGCCATAGTCGACAGCAAGGTAGTCCAGTACTTGCCAGATTTGCTTGGCCTTGTCTTGCGTGGCGAGAGGATCTGCCTGTGCGGTCGAGACCGTCACGAACAGAGAGAGCAGAACAATCGAAAGGAGACGCAGGGCTTGCATGGGAGGCCTTACCGGCAGAACAGCGATTTCGCGTACAAATGCGAATGATTGTAATTCTATTTGCCGGCACGATGCCACTATCCAAATGCAGGAGACGAAGTACGGCGCCAGGGATGCCCACCTAGTCGCTTGGATGGGCGGTGGTCCCCCGCGTATCACACACGCAGTCCGACAGTCCCTGCAGAATCCCGCACGATTGGGCGGGCCTGGCACCAGAACAGGCTTCGCGCAGTTCCACCAAATGGTGCTTCAGTTCGAGCAAAGCTCCGATCCGAGATTCGACCTGACGGATGTGCTCATCCAAGAGCATATTGACTTCACCGCAATCCTGGTCGGGCCGCTTCCGGTAACTCAATAAGGTCCGTACGTCGCTCAACGGCATATCCAGAGACCGGCAGTGACGAATGAACTGCAAGCGCTCCACGTGCTCCTCGCCATACAGGCGAAAATTCCCCCGGCTGCGGCCCGGCGGCGGCAACAGCCCTTCTTGTTCGTAGAAGCGAATGGTCACCACCGGGCATGCGGTGCGCTTGGCAAGCTCGCCGATCTGGATATTCATGGCGTCGGATGGGAGATGTCTTGACTCTATAGTAACTAGAGGGTGTTAAATCGGCAACGCGAGATGAATACACACAAGGGGTTGCCATGAGCGAATGTGGCTCGAAGGGATGTGGCTGCGCTTCCGTTGCGACGCGCAACCCAGAACCGAGCACGGTTGGCGCGGGGCTGAAGCAGGCGCGCTACCGAATCGAAAACATGGACTGTCCGACCGAAGAGGCGCTGATTCGCGACAAGCTCGCGAAACTGCCCGGCGTGGGAGGACTTGAGTTCAATTTGATGCAGCGAACGCTAGCCGTTAGCCACCAGATGGCGTCACCGGGCCCTATCGAGGAGGCGCTATCGGCCATCGGGATGCGGGCGGTTCGCATGGACGAAGCAACGCCCCTGCAAAATACGGTACTGGCCATCCACCAGATGGATTGCCCGACCGAGGAGGCGCTGATTCGCAGCAAGCTTGCCGGCATACCTGGCGTCGCCAGCCTCGAGTTCAATCTGGTGCAGCGGACGCTGCACGTCTGGCATGCGGCTGACACGCTATCCCACGTGCTTACAGCCCTGAAATCACTCGGCTTCGACGCCGAAGTGCGCAGCGCCGGTGCCCCCGCAGCGGCCGAGGCACCGGGGCCCGCGCGCACGAACTGGTGGCCGCTTGCGGTGTCAGGGGTGGCCGCGACGCTGGCGGAGGTCGTGTACTGGCTCCATGGTGGCAACCATTGGGGCGTGGTCGCGCTGGCGCTGGCGGCCATCTTCACTGGTGGCCTCACCACCTATAAGAGGGGCTGGATCGCGCTCAGGAATCGCAACCTGAACATGAATGCGCTGATGTCCATTGCGGTCACTGGCGCCATGCTGATTGGTCATTGGCCCGAGGCGGCGATGGTGATGGTGCTTTTTGCGCTGGCCGAAGTCATCGAGGCCAAGTCGCTGGATCGCGCCCGCAACGCCATTCGCGGCCTGATGGATCTCGCACCGGATACCGCACTGATTCAGCAAGCTGACGGCAGTTGGGCCGAGGTGGATGCCAAGGCCGTCGCAGTTGGTAGCCGGATTCGAGTCAAACCTGGTGAACGCATCGCCCTCGACGGTCAGGTCATTGAGGGGCGCTCCACCGTCAACCAGGCACCGATTACCGGCGAGAGCCTGCCGGTCGAAAAGATCGAGGGCGATCCTGTGTTCGCTGGCACGATCAACGAGTCCGGCTCATTCGAATTCCGCGTCACGGCGGCAGCCAACGCGTCAACATTGGCGCGCATCATTCACGCCGTCGAAGCGGCCCAGGGAAGCCGCGCACCGACGCAGCGCTTCGTCGACCAGTTTGCCCGCCTCTACACACCCGTCGTATTCGCCGTGGCCTTGGCGGTGGCGGTTCTACCCCCGTTGGTGTTCGGTGGACCGTGGCTGGACTGGATCTACAAGGCCCTGGTCCTGCTGGTGATCGCCTGCCCCTGCGCTCTGGTGATTTCCACGCCGGTGAGCATTGTCAGCGGCCTGGCCGCGGCCGCGCGGCATGGCATCCTCATCAAAGGCGGCGTCTATCTGGAAGAGGGGCGCAAGCTGAAGTGGTTGGCCTTGGACAAGACTGGCACCATCACGCACGGCAAGCCCGCCCTGACCGATTTCGTGGTGTGGGGCGACGCCAATCCGGCCACATCCAGGCTGCTGGCTGCGAGCCTGGCTGCCCGCTCGGATCACCCAGTGTCCCTGGCGGTGGCGCGCGCCGCCGAAGGTGAAGGATTGATACCTTGCGACGTCGCCGATTTCGCGGCATTGCCTGGCCGTGGGGTGCGTGGCAGCGTCGATGACCACTCCTACCATCTGGGCAACCACCGGCTGGTCGAGGAACTGGGCGTCTGTTCGCCAGAACTCGAATCGCGGCTCGCTGCGCTTGAGGCCGAAGGCAAGACCGTTGTAATGCTGGTCGGACCAGAGGGGGTGCAGGCGTTGTTCGCAGTGGCCGACACAGTGAAGGAGAATAGCCGTCAAGCCATTGCCGATTTGCACACCTTGGGTGTCAAAACGATGATGCTGACGGGCGACAATCCGCATACCGCCACGGCAATTGCTGGCCAGGTCGGCATTGACCGCAGTCGGGGCAATCTGCTGCCCGAAGACAAGCTGCGGGAAGTCGAACAACTGTCAACGGACGGGAAGACTGGCATGGTGGGCGACGGCATTAACGATGCGCCGGCGTTGGCGCGAGCGGACATTGGCTTTGCGATGGGCGCGGCAGGAACCGACACGGCGATCGAAACTGCCGACGTGGCGTTGATGGACGACGATCTGCGCAAGCTGCCGACGTTCGTGCGGCTGTCCCGTGCCACCGCCAGCGTCCTGAAGCAGAACATCGCTCTGGCGCTCGGCATCAAGGCGGTGTTCCTGGTGCTCACCTTCACTGGCCAGGCCACGATGTGGATGGCCGTGTTCGCCGACATGGGCGCCAGCCTGCTGGTGGTCGGCAATGGATTGAGGCTGTTGCGTCGATGAGCTGGAAGGCCATTTTTTACGACTGGGGCGGCTTGAACGGTGCACTCTTTCAGCTTATCAACGCGGCCACGCCGGCGTTCCTGATGCCGCTTGCCTGGCTCTTCAGCAATGTCCTGGGCAACTACTGGACAGCGCCCGTGGTCGTGCTTGGGCTGTGGGCATGGTCAAGTTCAACGGCAGAGGCTAGGCGCACCATGGCGATTCGCTGTCAGCTTCTTCAATTTGTAGTCGGCTTCGGGATCGCATTTGCAATCGCCTCATGCTTGAAGCTCGGGCTCGATTTCCCGCGCCCGGCGGCAGTGTTTGGCCAGTTGGATCATGTGCTCGGCACGGTGGAGGAGCGCTACAGCCTACCGAGCGGCCACTCCACGTACGCCGCACTGGTTGCCGGGGCGTTGTGGCCGCTGCTGGGCATTCGCCGGAGACTGGCTTTGATTGTCTATGTCGTGCTGGTCGGCTGGTCGCGCATTGCTGCAGGCATGCACTTCCCCGCCGATGTGCTGGCCGGCTGGGGGATCGCCACCGTTAGCCTGATGCTCGCTGGCTTCCTGGTGAGGATGCTGCCGGGCGCAATCAGGACAATGGCGACGCGTGCAAGCGGTGCCTGGTACGCCTTGGCAGCCGCGGTGCTACTAGGCGATCAACTTGCAAAGACCGTCATCTCACAGCTCTTTGGGTATGGCGAGCAAGTCGGCATTACCCCATTTTTCAATCTTGTGCATGTCAGGAACAACGGTGCGGCGTTTAGCCTGCTGGCGGGCGCTGGCGTCTGGGCGCGTGTCGGTTTTGCCGCGCTTGCGATGTGCATTTCGCTGTGGCTAATTGACCAGCTTCGCAGGGGCGCGCCGAGATGGGAGGCGGCTGGCTATTGCTTGATCTTGGGTGGTGCGTTGGGTAACGCTGCAGATCGCCTCTTGCGGGGAGCTGTGGTGGATTTCCTCGATTTCCACTGGCGAGGGACACATTGGCCTGCATTCAACCTGGCCGACGTGGCGATCACGGTCGGTGCGGTCTGCTTGATCGTGGCTACGCGGCGTCGCGGCGGGCAAATCCGAGCAAATTCCACGGCGTAGCCACTACTATTCCTTGCAATGGAGGATCGCGCCAATCGAGCGCCGCACCGTCGAGAAGCCCGTGTTGTTCGAACTCAGGTTGCGTCGAACTCGCGCTGTGCCAGATTCGCCGACTTGCCAATGTAGATAAGCCCGTTGGTCGGCACCTCAAAAGGGGCGATCGCATCTTGGCAATTGAGAAAGAATGCATACACGCCTGGACAGCTCGGCGCACTCAGTTGTTCGGGAGTGGACGCCCTACTCAGGAGGATGTCAACGATCTGGTCGTGGAGCATGGTCGCAACCGCATAAGAGACAGTAGCCGAACACCCATGATGCCAGTGTATTTGGCTGATTTGCAACGACGTCTGGCGCGAGGCGCCGCCCTACAACCCAAAACTTGCATGATTTCGTTGGCAGGCGACGCGCGACATCGGGGGCGAAAACGGCACGGAATGGCGGCTTTCATGCGAGGGAGCCAGGGGGGCTTCTGGCCGGGAAGCGACCTTCGTCACAGCGCAAGTCCCGGTCATGCTCTCGGTGTACGATGTGCGGGGAGAACCGTCCGAGCGGGACGAGACATTGTGGAATCTCAAAGTCCATGGGGGCAGCTATGGGGTTTTCTTGCCGAAAGTTTCTCATTGCCCGTGACGATACTCTCTGGCAGCTGCCAACCACCAAATTCCAGCGGATGTTGCGGGAGCCGGCCAACCACTGCTTGTCCACTTTTGCCGGGCAACGCGCACGCATGGCCGATGTGGTCGTCGAACTGGTGGCCAGAGAGCCAGTGCGCGTCGTTCGAACGACGTTTTCCATTCTCACGTTCGATGCCGAAGGTTGCCTCGATCCAGGGGCATTCGAAAAGCAGCAATTTGCGCTCGCGGAGTCGGTCGTTGCCCCCGTCTTCGCCGCATCCGTGGATGAGAGCAAGCAACCCGTCGTTGACGCGTCCGCGCGATTCATTGCGCAAGGGGGCCAATGGGTTCCGACACGAGCTTTGGCGCGCGCGATCGATGAGGCGGCGTTGGGGCAACGACGGTGCCTACGCCTGTAGGTAGTTGCGCAAGCGCGGCGCTTTGGTAGGTGCGCATGCCGGCGTCGGCGCGCCGCCAGCGCAAGCCGGTGGGGCAGAGCGCCTCACAAATGACAGGGACGATAAGCGCCTACTGTGGCGAAGCGGGCGCGGTGAATGGTTGACCCTGTTGCTCGCCCACGGTGTGCGCATGGCGTCGGTCGTCTTCGGCGTGCAGGTAGATGCCAGTCGTCTCAATCGACGCATGCCGCAGGTTCTTCTGGATAAAGCGGATATCGGTGCCGGCGTCGGCCTGGTGCGAAGCCGCGGAATGGCGCAGCCAGTGCGTCGAGGCACGCGCCAGCGTCGCCGCGCCGACCGGATCGCTCGTCTCTAACACGGCGGCCGCCCGCCGGAACACTTCCTTCGCGATCAGATAGACCGCTGTCGGCGTGAGGTGCCGCTGCGCGTCGCCGGCAACGCTCAGGATGGCCGGGCTCAGCTCACCGGGCGCCGGCATCGGCAGCAGGCCGTGGAACGCACGATAGCGAGCAAACTCGGCCATCAGGGGTGCCCTTGATATTGCTGCAGTTTGCCGGGATAGCGACCCAGAGTATTCATGCGGGTTTCCGGGCAATGGCCAACACGATAGTCATGTAAATCAATGGGTTACTGACTCAAGATTTTGAATGTCATACGTGGCGCACGAGGCACGTATCAGGCAGCTCATTGCGTCTCCGTGTCCTTGCCGTTAATCTCGGCGGTCCGTCTACCGCTTGGGAGAAAAGCGCGATGGATCACTGGCAACTGGCGTATCTCGGCATGCGACAGATGCCGCGCGAGCTCAGCGAGTTCGAGCTAGCCACTTTCTTCACTTTCTCTCCCAAGGAGCGCGCCCTGATCGACGCACGGCGCAGCCAGCTGTACCGGCTGGCCTGCGCCGTCCACATCGGCTTTGTGCGTATGACGGGCCGCACCCTTGACGCCTCCAAGCAGGTTCCGAAATTTCTCTGGGCATATGTTGGCGCCCAACTCGGCATCACGCCACCGGATATGGGCACGCTGAGCGCCCTCTATGACCGGCGCACCGACACGCTGGTGGACCATCAGATGCTCGCCTATCAGGCGCTCGGTTTCAGCCCGATGGCTGAGCATCAGCGACGCTACGTGACGCGTTGGCTCAAAGAGCGCTTAGCGGGACAACCTAGTCGCAGTGACATGCTGCACGAGCTCAAGCGGTGGCTGTACGAGCATCGTGTTCTGATCCCGCATGACCGTGCGCTGAAACGCCTCATTAGCCAGGCCGTGGAGGTTTCCGAGGCGGCATTGACTGACGCGTTGGTGCTCGCATATGGCGAGGCATCGCTTGACGCTTGGGGGGCATTGCTACCTCGTCCGGAAGGCAATCAAGCAAGTCTGCAGCAATGGCTGTGGGCGGTTCCATTGCGCAGCTCCACGCATCAAATGGGGGAGCTGTTTGACAAGATCGAGCGGCTGTACAAGTTGGGCGTCCAACATCGCTGGCCGGCCGTCTGCAATGAGGCGGTGGTACGGCACTACGCGAGACGTTGCGCCAATCGACCGGCCTCGGTCAGCAAACGCATGGTGCAGCAATCCCGCCGCTTGGAGTCTGCTTGCTTCTTGCGCTATGCCTTGTGTGCTGCCACGGACCAGATGTCGTCCATGCTGCGCCACTGGATCCGCAAATCCGTCAACGACGCAGGACGGCTCATTGACGCTGGCCGGCCGGATCCAGAAATCAAGCTGCGAGAATTTGCGGCAGCCGTCAAAGGGCTCATCGCTGATGACACGCTCACACGAGAAACGCTCTGCCAACAATTGGATGCTTTGGCCGACGCCGCAACGAGCCAGCATCGCCTGCGAAGCCGTGCCAGCATGATTCGAGAGCAACTGCTGTTGCGGCATCGGCTTGCGAGAGCCATGCTGGGCAGGCTGGTCCAGCTGCCATTCGCCACGCAGTCCGCCCATCCAGTGATAGAGGCAATGGAGATCTTGCACAATCTCTATGCGCGGAAGGCTAATTGGCTACCAAATCGGGTTGCCGTGCGCTTCGGGCGAGCCTGGCAGCCAGTACTGGAGGGGCAGGACCGTAAGCGAGCGCTGGCCGCCTTCGAATGGGGAACGCTGTTTGCCCTGCGGGTGGCGCTACGCAATGGCTCGGTATTCCTGGATCACAGCTTCGCCTTCCGCAGCCAAGCAACCATGCTGATTTCCGGCCAGGATTGGCAGGCGCGGCGCAACCACTTCTATGGCCATCTCAAACTGCCGCAGGACGCAAGAGCATTTTTGGAACCTGTGGTCGAGCACCTCGACGCGGGGCTCGCCCGGCTGCGCGATGCCGCCGTGCGGGGCGAGCTAAGGATCGATAGCGCCATCCATGTTGATCCATTAAAGGCGAAGCGGCCCGAAGCTTCGGTTGAGGCCCTGCGGCGTGCGCTATTTGACCGGCACCCAGACGGACAACTGCCTGAAATTCTTCTGGAAATCGACAGCCACACTCATTTCAGTTGGCTTCTGCTGGGGCGAGAACCGTATTCTCGCAGTGAGCTGCTCATGGTCTACGCCGCTGTGCTCGCGCACGGGACCTCGATGTCTGCGACGGACCTCGCTCGCATGGTGCCGGAACTTTCACCAAGCGCGATTCGTCAGATGATGCGATCGTATCGCGGACGAGCGGAAACTGCGTAAAGCCGCTGATTCAGTGCTTGCTTTCATGCATCAGCATCCCATCGCCCGGCATTGGGGGCGCGCCGAGTTGGCGTCTTCCGACATGATGTCGCTGGAGACGACGCGCTCGGTCTGGCAAGCGCGGGCTGACCCACGTCGGCGTACCGCTTCGATTGGGATGTACACCCATGTCCGCGACCGGTGGGGCATTTTCTACGACCAGCCAATCCTCCTGAATGAGAGACAAGCCGGCGCCGCCATCGAGGGCGTGATTCGCCAGAATGGCGGGGAAGACGTAACGCAGCTCGCCGTTGATACCCACGGCTACACCGACTTCGCCATGAGTCTGTCACGGCTGCTCGGCTTCGATCTCTGCCCGCGACTCTCTCATCTGCGTGATCGCCGGCTGCATGTACCCAAAGGCCATGCAGTGCCGCCAGAACTGGCCGCAGTAGCGGACGCCGATGTCCGTCTGGTATTGATCGAACTTGCCTGGGATGAACTGGTCAGGATTGCGGCATCGGTCCAGACCGGCCAATGCACGGCGGTGCAGGCGCTTACACGTTTTGGCGCGGCGGCAAGGGGGCAACACGTGTATGAGGCGGGTGTGCACCTGGGACGGCTATTCCGTACGATTTTCCTCGTCGACTATTTCACCAACACCGCGTTCCGCCAGGAGATGCAGCATGCCTTGAATCGCGGCGAGGCGGTGCACACCGTCCAGCGGGCCATCCACTATGGAAAAATCCCCTTGGAACTAGCTCGGCACGATGCGTCGCTGGCAGCGGTCTCGTCTTCGTTGACGCTGTTGACCAATGCCGTGATGGCTTGGAACACGCTGCACATGCAGGAGGCTCTAGAGGCGATAGAGGCCATCGGAGGAGAATCCATGCGTGCCGAAGACCTGCGCCAGATCGCTCCGACTCGTCTGGAAGGTATCAACTTGCGCGGTACTTTCGATTTTCCGATTGCACGCTACGCGCACCGCCTACCACCGAATGCGACAAGCGTGCAGACAGTACCGTCGACCTGGCGTACAGCATGACCTCATTTACAGGTCTTTGAGCCGATGGAACTTCCCATACGGAACGGCTTTCTCCTAAGCTGATAAGTGGAGGCCGGCCTGTCAGGTTGTTTCGTCTGACGTGCCGGCCATTCCGGCAGCCTTTATAGCTAAACCGTTTGACCGCCAACAGCGAGTCTATTTCCGCAGGTCCACAACGGTGGCCTTGCCGTCGACAGAATCGAACGTCGCCGAGACCTGGTCTCCTTCCTTCAGCCCCTTTAGCATGGCCGGGTCCTTGACCGGGAAAGCCATGGTCATGGCAGACATGCCCAGGTTGGCGATGGGACCATGCTTGAGTGTGATTTTTCCAGTTGCCGCGTCAATCTTCCGCACTTCCGCGGGCACAGGCTGAGGCGCCTTCTTTGCACCCGCCGACGGCGTCATGTCCATGCCTTCCATCGTTGCGGCGGTGCCGGGTAGCGCAGCACCTATAGGGGGCGGTCTCTAGAATGAAGTGCAACACCCTGATGTTAGGGTGTTGGGATGGGACAAAGCTACAGTCAACTGGGTATCGAAGAGCGTAACTGTAGTCATCGCCTGCTAAACGAGGGGTGCAGCCTGCGTCAGGTCGCGAGAGTGGCGGGGCGAAGTCCGTCGACTATTTCACGCGAGGTTGCCCGGGCCGGAGGTCATCGTTCCTACGATGCTGCGAGCGCGCAGGGTATGGCGCTGAGAAGGCGTCGACGTGGGCCGCGCAAGCTGGCAGCAGGCACGGCGCTGCTGAAGCTGGTGAGAGCATGGCTGCGCGT
Source organism: Cupriavidus basilensis (assembly GCF_008801925.2). Lineage (NCBI taxonomy): Bacteria > Pseudomonadati > Pseudomonadota > Betaproteobacteria > Burkholderiales > Burkholderiaceae > Cupriavidus > Cupriavidus basilensis. The sequence continues at coordinate 25,008 of NZ_CP062807.1, forward strand.
GGGCTATTCACCGCAACAGATTGCAGGCAGACTCCGGCGCATGTATGCCCACCAGCCGGAGTTCCATGTGTCCCACGAGACGATCTACTGCGTGATCTACGCCACGCCGCGCGGTGAGCTGCGCCGCGAGCTAATCGGCAGCCTGCGTAAGGCCCACAAGGAGCGTCGTTCACGGGGCGCGGGGAACGATCGCCGAGGCAAGCTGCAGGATATGCGCTCGATCCACGAGCGGCCCGAGGAGGTGTTCGAGCGGCTGGTGCCTGGGCATTGGGAAGGCGACCTGATCAAGGGCGCGGGCAATCGCAGCGCAGTGGCGACGCTGGTGGAACGCAAGACGCGCTTCGTGGTGTTGGCGAAGATGGACGGTTGCGGGGCGGAGGCAGCGCTGGAGGCGTTGACCAAGAAGTTCCGTCGGGTGCCGCTGGCGCTTCGCAAGAGCCTGACCTACGACCAGGGCAAAGAGATGGCGCATCACGCAGAGCTGACCAGGCGAGTCAGTACCGAAGTGTTCTTTGCCGACCCGCACAGTCCGTGGCAGAGGCCAAGCAACGAGAACATGAACGGACTGGTTCGGGAGTATCTACCGAAAGGCGACGATCTATCGGTCTTCTCGCAGGGGTACTTGAACGGAGTCCCGAAGGCGCTGAATTATCGCCCTCGGGCGGTTCTCGACTTCGCCACTCCCGCCGAAGCCATGGCCGAAGAGATCAACAAATTACGAACTGGTGTTGCATCTCAGACTTGAAACCGCTGTCACGGCCAGCGCTGCCATCTTCTCGCGTTCCGTACTCACGGCACCCTCCTTAATAAGAGATTCAGGTAGCGAATGCCTGGCCGAATTGCCGGGCCCGCTTGACGTCATCGGTATGCAAGTAGATGGACGTGGTCGAAATTGAGGCGTGGCGCAGGTTGTCGCGCACAGCGCTCAGTTCGACAGTAAGCGCCCGGTGAACCCGTCTCGACGGGGCTACGCAGGAAGGACGGAAGCAGTCCAGCGATGTGGCAGGAGCTCCGCGATGTCGGCGGTCTTCTGAGTCGGCAGTCGCGTAAGCACGTCTTTCAGGTAGGCGTACGGATCATGCCCATTGAGCTTCGCCGACTGGATCAGACTCATGACTGCGGCTGCGCGCTGGCCAGCGCGCAGTGAGCCCGCGAACAGCCAGTTCGATCATCCAAGAGCGATAGGCCGTATTTGCCCTTCGATATGATTGTTATCGATGGGCACGGCTGGATCCTCAACGTAGCGCACGAGCGCCGCCCAGCGTTTGAGGCTGTAGTCGATGGCACGCGCGATGGCCGCGCCGTCGGGCACCCTCCGCCTTTGTTCACTAAGCCAGAGATGCAGCGCATCCAGGATTGGTCTGGCCCGCTGCTGTCGCGCTTCCAGGCGTAGTTCTGGCTCGGCGTCCCGCACCTCTCGCTCGATCTCGTAGAGCCCAGCAATGAAGCGCAGCGCCTGGCCAGCCAATTCGCTCTTGTGCTTGTCGTGCAACTCAAAGTACTTACGACGCGCGTGAGCCATGCACCCAATCTCGACGATGCCGCCGCCGAAGCTGGCCTTGTAGCCCGAGAAGTCGTCACATACCAGCTTGCCCAGCCAGCCCCGCCGGAATGCGCGGGCATGTTCGCCGCTGCGGCTGGGGGCAAACTGATAGATCACCGCACGTAATGACGAGAGTTGGCTCGGTGCGTAGGCCCACAGGTAGGCGCGATGCGTCTTGCCGTCGCCTGGCGAGAGCATCTGCACTGGTGTCTCGTCGGCATGCAGTACGCTCTGGGTCAATACCTCCGCCTGCAGTGCATCCACCAGCGGTTGCAGACGCACGCCGCAGATGCCGACCCACGCGCCCAGCGTCGATTGCGGGATCGCCAGGCCGGCGCTTGCGTAGATGCGTTCTTGCCGGTACAGAGGGAGATGGTCGCCGAACTTGGACACCAGCGTATGCGCCAGCAGGCCGGCGGTGGGGATGCCCTTGTCGATGACGTGCGGAGGAACGGGTGCCTGGGTGAGAGTCTCACATTGACCGCATACCCACTTGCCCCGGATATGACGTTCGACCGTGAACACGCCAGGGGTGTAGTCCAGCTTCTCGCTGACGTCTTCGCCAATGCGCTTGAGCGCGCAGCCGCATGTGCAAGTCTCGGACTCCGGCTCGTGACGGATCTCAGTGCGAGGCAATTGGGGTGGAAGTGCTTGGCGCTTCGGCTTGTCCTTGGGCTCCGACCTGGATGAAGGAGTCAGTGCTTCGAGCTCGGCTTCGATTGCCTCAAGGTCTGCATCGAGGGCTTCCTCCAGCAAGCTTGCCTGGGCAGATGTCCCAGCACCAGCGCATCCAGTTGCTCTCGGCACAGCGGCGTCGCGATGGCCGTCATACCGTCGGTCCAGACGAAGCGGCCCTTATTGCGGGATTCATGTTCCGAATCTTGCCAGTTCCCCGTCACTCCAACTATTGGCACAGCCCCCAATGGACGCTCGGCCCTTGTACCAAGCCACGACTAAAGCACGGTGATCGCCTCATCGCGGCCCAGGCGTTGCCAAGGCAGGGTACACCAGCACCTTGATACGCGTCGCGCGCTTGTTCGTGAAGAGATAAGCATGATGCGGTCGGGCGGCTCCGAATACCTTCACCACCCGAGCCAAGACCGTATCTGTTCCCGCTCGCATGTCCAGCGGCTCGGTAGCTAGCCAGATTGCCTCGATGCGGATCAACGCAACCACCCCTGAAGCCATTCGCCACACTCTGCTGCGGCCGATCCTGGCCAACGAATACTGATCGTCGCAGCACCGCGTCGCACTTCGATCTGTATATCCGGTATCGCAGGCGTCGGCGTGGGATCGCCGATCTGCAACGGGATGAACTCGGCTTGGGGTACTGTCATCAATGCACGGGCTTCGCCCGCGCTATCCAACGCTTGGTGTTCAGCGACCCAGCGTCGCAGCAGATTCGCGTTCACGCGATGGTGCAGCGCTACCGCCGCAATCGAAACACCCCGATGCAGGCAGTCCTGGACGGCTTTAGCCTTGAACTCGGCGCTGTGCCGACGTCGGCGTCGCGCTGGTGCGCTCTCTTCGATAGTGTTCACGTGTCCACCAAGAATTTAGATGGACACGATGCTCCTTGCTCTCCTGCTTCCCTTCAAGACGGGTTCACCGGGCGCTTACGTTCGACACCCTTCGCCAGTGCGTGCGTCGCGTGGCTGTGGCGCATCCACTGTCGTATCGCCCGTCGGAGCTTCTCTGCCAACGCTGGATGATCGCCTTCAATCGTGTTCGCTGCGAGCCTGAAGAATCGGTGCATGACTTCCCACAGGCGCAGGGGCGTGATACCGGTTTCGCCACCATCCAGGCTACCGACTATGGGCTTAGGTGGGTTCCAGCGAGCGAGGCTGACAGGGAGCCCGCGCTCCAGCAGGTGGCGTTCCAGCGCCGTCCGCGCCAAGGGCGTCAATGTAACCCTAGCGGGCTTGCCACCTTTGCCGACCAGGTGCAGCCAGTGATCGCCCGCGGCGTCGACGTCGAGATGACGCAACGCGGCATTGGCCAATTCGCTGATCCGCAGTCCCGTCGCGTATCCGAAATCCAGCAGGAAGCGAAGCCGCTGTGCGGCCGCGGCTTGCCAGCCGTACGACCACTCGAGGCCGTTGGCGATGGTGCGCACCAGCAGCCATCTCCATCGGTGAAGGCGTGGGTGATTTCCACGGCCATGGCACGCTGGTTACTGCGCACCTTGATGCCCGCCAAGGGGTTGGCCAGTACATAGCGCTGTTCCACCAACCAGCGGAACAGCGCGCTGAGCACGGTCAGCGCATGGGCGACCGAGCGCGCCGAGAGGTTGTCGACAAACGGGCGCCAGTCCGGCGACGTGTGTGGCCGCGGGGGTCCAACCCAGCACTCGCGCGGCGTGGGTCTGTGCAAAAATGTCCGATAGTCGTTGCATCCTTGGTCGTCAAGGATGAAAGGGCCTTCCCTCGCGCGACGATGGCCCACAGGATCAGCCGTTCGGCTTCCTTGCGATAGGCGCGCTGCGTGGCCGGGGATTTGTGCAGGGCCAGCCAGGCCTGGATGTCCTCGTAATCGTTGTCCATGCCCAGGATGTAGGTCGACAGCGGAGCGCGGAAGGCGCCGGCGGAGCCGTCGACCTCGTGTGGCAGCCGCAGGTGTTCCCACGGTGTCACGATGGCCCGTCGGTCAGCGACGATCAAGGCGCGGGCACGCTCGGTAAGCGCGTGCTTTAGATCACCATCGATATATGGGAGCGCAGCATGCGCGCAGCGGGTAATCGGGCCGACTGATTGTGCATTTCAATTTGAGGCCATTTGCTATGCGGTGCCCCACTGCGACAACAGGTTCCGCATGCTCGTCGCACTCGGCAGCAGCCGATCCCACCACGAGGGCGATGTTGGCGGGTCCCCATACGAGCAAGTCTGGCGCGCGAATTGCTGTTGTTGGAATGGCGTATTTCCAATACGCCGATCAAACTATTCCGAAGGAGATTTGTCATGCCACATGAGGACCTCAGAGCGTGTATTGATGCCTGTCACGCGTGCGCAGTCGCCTGCAATCATTGTGCAGCTTCCTGCCTGCGAGAACGGAACGTCGATGAAATGCGGAAGTGTATAGAGCTCGATATAGACTGTGCACAAATTTGTGCGTTTGCTGCTGCTGCTATGTCTCGCGCAAGCGAACACTCAAAGGAGATTTGCCAGCTATGCGCTCGAATTTGCGAAGAATGCGGTGCTGAATGCGCCAAGCACGCAGCGCAACATTGTCTGGACTGTGCGAAGGCCTGCGAGCGATGCTCGCAAGCGTGCAACAGTATGCAATAACTGACGCCGCAAGGCACCGAGCACCTTTTGTCGGCGCGCCGCGGCAATGTACGGGGATTCTCGCGTCGCGTCCAATGTAACTCACACCAAAACATGTAGAACTTTCATGCTCGAGGCTGGCGGGAGAGCGGCAGGTCGCAGTCCGCTCTTTTGGTCCACTTCTCCGTTCATGTGGCATTTGCAGCTAGCCCGGCGCCAGCTTCTGCGCTCCCTGCACAAACGGACAAAATACTAGTGATCTCGTGGGCGTATCTGAATCCATATCGACTCGTCATCGCTGGAATCCATTACGGGATAATGACGTGGCGGCAATGTCCTGTCAGGCACGCGTCGTGCTTGGAGAATGGGCCAACGACGATCCGCTGCCGGAACTGCAACCGGACTTCGTTGATGCAGTAAGCGCCCAGTCCCCCAGCGCAATTGGCCCGAAGGCCGAGCGCGGGCAGGCCGGGATTTTCCTTGCTGTGCACCTCCCAGCCACGTATCGAACTAGAATTTACGCCGTAACTATTCTGACGCTGCCGAAACAGAGGTGAACGCGCAATGAAAACCTTCGGACTTTCGATCCTTGTCTCGCTGCTCCTTGTGGCAGTAATTGGACTCGGAATCGCGTTCTCGGGCACTTATAGCGTGGCCGCGGATGAACCTGATTGGCGGATCACAGAAAACGTTTTGGCGATGGTGCGTTCCCGCGCCATGGAGCGGCAATCCGACGAACTGCAGCCGCCAAATCTGAACGATGCGCAGCGTATTTTCAAAGGAGCGGGTCAGTATGCTTCTATGTGTGTGGCTTGCCATCGTGCACCAGGCTTACCAGACAATCAGTTAGCGCGTGGACTTTATCCCTCGCCGCCGCGTCTGGATCAGAGCAGGGTCGATCCCAAGCACGCCTTTGTAGTGATCAAACACGGCTTGAAGATGACCGGCATGCCAGCATGGGGCGATGATCACGACGAACGTCTCGTGCCGCATGACCGCGAGCTTGTGACCAGGGGTCTTCCATCGCTGCGCAAAGGCCTCTTCATTAGCAATCCACTTTCCAGGCTCGACCGAGAAGCCAAGATCTAGCTCGGATCTGGCGCCGACAATGGTAGGTAATCGCTCGGTGTAGAATGCTAGGCCTCGGTCAATTTGTCCCACGTCGAACAGTTCTGTGTCAACGCGGGACGCCGCCTTGGCTTCCAAGCCAAGTGGTTTGATGGAGAGGGATCCAAACGCCCGAGACGCCATCAAGCCAGCCTGAAGGCCGGCCAGCGTCGCCAGCGAAGCGACGGCAACCGCGCAGAGCCTGCGGCCGCGCAGGGCGATCCCAAAGGCCAGAAAGCCACCGATCGCGAGAATGCCTACGGTGATGGAGCCCCAGGTCTGCAACGTTGCCGGATCGCTGACGTCGCGCTTCAGTAGCGCATTTGACAAGGTCGGATGCCACAGCAGGAAGCCGATCGTCACCGCGAGCACTGGCATGGCAAGAAAGCTTGCAGCCAACGTGGGGCGGACTCCGGACATAGCACGGTGCGCAAGCAGCACCGCCATCGGTGGAAAGGCTGGCAGGATATACAGCGGCAGCTTGGAGCGGGAGATCGAGAAGAAGGTAAGGACAACAACAACCCAGAGTGACAAAAACAATCTCGAATCGAAGTGCTGCGTCGCCCGAGCGCTGCGAGACCAGAAAGAGAAAGCACGAGGGATCAAGCCAATGAACGGCAGCACACCCGCCGCGGCAACGGCAAGGAAAAACCAGACTGGCTTGTCTCGCTCGTGTATCGCGGAAGAAAACCTTGCGAAGTGTTCGTGGATAAAGAAGTAGTTCAGAAATTCGGGGTTGCGCAAGGACACCACAATGAACCAAGGCGCTGTGATTGCCACCGCAAGCGGACTCCAGCGCCAGAATTTCCCGCTGAAGAACGCGGATCGCTGTCGCGTGATCGCCACGTACAGCGCCAGCGTTATTGCTGGCAATACGAGAGCGATCAGGCCTTTGGCAAGAAATGCCAGACCGACCAACAGCCAGATAATCGGGTATAAGCGATAGTCCCGACGCTGGTAAGCCACAGCGAAAACGAGAGCCGCACTGCCGAGCAGTGAGCCGACGCCGATGTCCGTCGTTGTCAGATTCGAGCCGAGAATCCATAAGGGTGCGCCGATAAGTACCGACGCTGAAGCCAGGCCAACGTGCTTGTCATAGAGCTTTTGCGCAGCCCACCATGCGACAAGTACGCCCAGCAGTCCCACAAGAGCACTCCAGATCCTTGCTGTCCATTCGGACGGCCCGAAAAGCGTATAGGCGCCGGCGGTCGCCCAATACTGAAGGGGTGGCTTGTCGAAGAACTTGACGCCATTTAACCGCGGCGTGACCCAGTCGCCCGAGACGAACATTTCCCGCGGAACCTCTGCGTAACGCCCCTCATCGGGTTCATACAGCGGGCGAATGGCTAGTGTCGACATCCAAAGGACCATTGCCAGTGTCATCGTCAAGACAGGCAAAATCCGTCGTTTTGAGAGCAGGCCCATGTAGTTACGGTTAAATTTCTGCCGATCAGACGTACGCGTCGCCTGTGCCACTTCCGAAAGCTACTCGCAGGATCGTGGTGCTGGGGCTTTGCAACGGACACGCGCTTCTTTTCGATCCCGAGTCTGCAGACCGTATTCACGGAAAGGGCTTGGGCCGCGAGGTGGCCGTTGCAATGTCTCGAACGCGATATTTTTGCATCCGGATGACAGATTTTAGGGTCCTGACCTGTCGAAAGGATTACGGGAAGATGACGTGCGGAGCCATCGACCGGGAAGTTGGGGATAGGGCGTTGTGTCGAGCGACTAAGGAGGAGGGAGCCTGACAGTCGGTTTTGCGGTTGCGCCGCGATCGCTGGACCTGAGGGAAGGCCTCTTAAGACCTTACAAACAGCGGCCGATGATCAAATGATGGCCATGGACGTCAGTCCAACCAATCAAGCGCGTGCTCGTCACACCCGGCCACCTTCAATTGGGCTTTAGTGAGCCGCATAGCACTAGAATCCATTCACGGCTCCAGCGCTCGCCCATCCAAATAACGTGATCTTCGCCGGAAGCATGTTGCCATGCGAAATCATCCACGATCTAAAGTGTGCGCCGGGCTCGACCGACCGGGCCGCGAAAATGAGCTCGGCCAGTCAAGAAGCCGCTTCCCGAATGCATTACGCACGTGCACGTAGACTGCTGGAGCTACGCCGCCTTACGCTCAGAGGGAGTTGCGGCTACTCCAGAGATTCGGGTGCCCGCCGAGGGCAGCAGTTGCGCGCCCATCCGAGTACTGAGAGCTGCTCCATGATTTCTCCATCGACCTCCACTCGGTACGAGCTGTCGGCGAGCCGCAGCCACGACGTCACTAATCCAAGCTGCATCAGGCTCTGCAAGGTCGCTTCCATCTCCACCGCTTGCAACTCAGCGGCATCTGGATCGCCGCTGGGCGCCTCCAAGACTATTGCACCATTCTGGGCCATCGCCTGTATCCTCTCGCTTTAGGAAGTCGTGCCAAGACGCGATCTTATTTTATGCGCAGTTCATTTACGCATAATTAATCGATTTACTTGCTTTCGGGGGGGCTATCCGGATGGAGCGAGCCTGGAGCGGCCCCCTGAATTGCCGGACACAGTTCCCCCTTACAATGAACTTACAGGCGGGGGCATACGACTGTGTTTCGATTGAGCGCGAGAGCTGTGAGCCGGGCAAGACGGTGTTGATGGTGGCGTGCCAGCAAGGCGGAAATCCGAATCACCTCCTTCATTGGCGCAAGCTGTACCAGGACGGCAGTCTATCGGCGGTTAGGGCTGGTGAAGAAGTCGTGCCGCCATCGAGCCTGAGCGACGCGCTCAAGCAAGTCCGTGAGCTACAGCGCATGCTGGGGCAAGAAGACCATGGAGAACGAGATTCTCCGTGAGGCAGTGGAGGTGATGACCTCGCGAAAATAATTTGCGCGCTCAACCTCATTGGCGGGGGACGACCTGTGAAGCTGGTCTGCGAAGTTCTCGGTGTAGCGCGATCAAAAATGTAGAAGAGAAGCTTGCTCGGCCTGCAGACTGGCAAGACGGGCGCAGTGCCAGGCAAACCGACGATTGGGGTTACCCCGTTTTTTCGGACAGATCTGCATTGGAATCTTAGTTCGATGGGTTGTCTCCTTGTGATGGGGCGGTGAAGGCTGAGTGTTGCGTCAGATCCTTGTCATGGGCGGTCATCCTTTCAAACTCCTGCGGGCTTCGATAGCGCAACGCGCTGTGCAAGCGATGTGGGTTGTACCAGCCTTCGATCCAAGTGAACAAGGCGCGCCGCGCGTCATCATGCGTGGCAAAGTGCGAACGCATCAGCAGCTCGCATTCGAGCGTTGCAAAGAAGCTTTCACACATGGCGTTGTCATAAGCATCGCCCGCCGATCCCATCGAGGGCTGCACCCCGGCGTACTAAGGGTGATGAGGCCCGCTGACAACTGCGGGGCGTCAAGTTTACTATGCAGAACATTGCGGCGACATTGCCGAATGGTTACGCACCAACGCATCGAACCCGACGCCCGTTCTCCGAAGCACTTGGGTTACCATGAGCTAACGCTGACGCTTCGTCAGGCAACTTCTTCTGCCGCAAAGCACTCGACGGCGGACTGCGCCGTCATCATCTCGTAATCCCCCCGACAGGTGAGCGCCCTAGAATCCCGCTGTTCGCTCTCTGCTGGCCAAGTCGCCATCCTTCGGACTCCCGCGTGAATCGCATCCTCGGCTCGTGGGGCGTCAAGCGGCGCCGCGTGAACTGCTCCATGATCCAACATCACGACGGCGACGAACCACATCCGGCATCTATGTCGTTGCGCCCTGAGAGCATTTGACCAAGCGCGGTAGCAGTGGCCACCGCACACCTGGACGGGCAGTCTCTTGAAGCGACAGATTTTCATGGCTTTGACCATCGCACTCACGGTGGTCCTCTGGATGTCCACGCTATCCGTGCGTCCCCTCTATGAACCCGACGAGGGTCGTTACGCCGAGGTTCCGCGCGAGATGTTCGTCTCCGGCGATTGGGTCACGCCGCGGTTGAACGGCATCAAGTTCTTCGACAAGCCGCCCCTGCAGTATTGGGCGACCGCCAGCGCCTATACGCTCTTCGGGCCGTCCGAGTGGACAGCAAGGATCTGGAGTGCGCTTGTGGGACTGCTGGGCGCACTCGCCGCATGGTGGGCGGCGCGATCGCTCTATGACACGCGCATAGGCCTCGCCTCAGCGCTGGTGCTCATCGGCGCTCCCCTCTGGATTCTCGGCTCGAATCTGACAACAACAGACATTGGTGTCGGCGCACTGCTCGGCAGTGCCGCTCTCGTTTTCGCCGTGGCCTACCAGAATCGGGAACCTCGCTTATACCCCCTGATCTGGTTGTTGGTCGGTCTGGCATTTCTTGCCAAAGGCCTGATTGCCCTGGTACTGCCAGGAATCACGCTGCTGCTATACGGGGCGGTCACTCGACAATTTTCCGCATTTTTTAGCGCGAGATTCTGGCGCTGGAGCCTGCTTGCGGTGGCCATCACCATGCCTTGGTTTGTCGTGGTGTCCCAGCGCAACCCCGAATTTCTGAATTACTTCTTCATCCACGAACACTTCGCGAGATTCTCGTCCTCGGTTCACGAGCGGGACAAGCCATTCTGGTTCTTCCTGGCCGTTGGTGCGGCAGGCGTCCTGCCGTTCATGGGCTTGATTCCCCGTGCTATCGCACTCCGCTCTCGCAGCGCACAGGCAACGCCTGGCTTCGACGCACGACTGTTTCTGTCGCTGTGGGTAGTCGTTGTCATTGCCTTCTTTTCGATTTCGCGCTCGAAGCTGCCGCTCTATATCCTGCCCGCCTTACCACCGGTGGCCGTCTTGCTCGCGTACAGATCCATGACTGCAGCCCGCCCCACACTGGCGGCAAGCTTTCTTGCCATGCCTGTGCTCGGCGTTGCCATCGCCGTGCTGCTATGGCATCCGACAATGTCGAATGCGGTACTGAAGCTCAATATCAGCAATCCGGCCTCATTGCATACCTGGGGCGCCATCACGATGGGCATTCTGGTCATCGGTGGCTTCCTGGCCTTTGGGATCGCCCTGCGCGGCCACAGGCTCTGCGCGGTTGCCGTCGCTTCGCTGGCGACGCTGGCCAGCCTTCAGGCTGGCTTGATGGCGTCTCGGGCGTTTGGGTCCCTCTCCATCAAACCACTTGGCTTGGAAGCCAAGGCGGCGTCCCGCGACAACACACAACTGTTCAACGTGGGCCAGATTGACCGAGGTCTGGCGTTTTACGCCGAACGAGAACCGATCATTGTCGGGGCCAGATCCGAGCTGGATCTCGGCTTCTCGGTCGAGCCCGACAAGTGGATTGCTAATGAAGAAGCTTTTGCGCAGCGATGGCTGACCCCTGGTCACAAGCTCGCGGTCATGCGGCACGAGACGTTTCATCGACTGAGACCGCTGCTCGGCGGCAACACAACTGTGATCGGACGACATGGCGTCAACGTTCTGGTGCAAAAACCATGAACATCCCATCACGATTTGTACGGTTTCTGGGCGCGGGGGCGACGGCAACCGCTACACACTACGCAACACTGATCACGCTGGTCGGTTTCGGGGTTGCAGCGCTACCGGCGTCTGCCGCCGGCAGTGTTGCAGGCCTTCTGACGCACTACTGCATCAGCAGCCGATGGGTGTTCACACCAGTCCGACCACAACGCGCCACTTTCGGACGGTTCATTCTCGTTTCCGCGCTGGCGTTCTTTCTTAACTCACTTCTGATGTGGGCTGGACTAGCATTGGGGCTTCACTACCTGGTTGCTCAAATCCTCTCGACAATTTTCGTCATGTTGGTCAACTACGTACTCCATGCAAATTGGACGTTCATGAATGGAGCGATGCGATGAATGCCGCCAGCCTGCTGCCAGAGAAGATCTCGGTCGTCGTACCGCTCTTCAATGAAGAAGCTGTCCTGCCACAGTTTCACTTTCGGCTTCTCCGCGTGATGGATGGATTGGCATCGGACTACGAGATTATCTACGTGGACGATGGCAGCCGCGATCGATCACTGGCGGTTGCACACAATCTCAAGGCGGCCGAAGCGCGCGTCGGCATTGTCGAGCTGAGTCGCAACTTCGGCAAGGAAGCCGCGCTAACGGCGGGCCTCGACGTGGCAAGCGGCGACGCCGTTGTGATCATCGACGCCGATCTGCAGGATCCGCCCGAACTGATTCCGTCGTTGATCGAGAAATGGCGCGAGGGGTTCGACGTGGTGTACGCCACGCGCACTTCCCGGGATGGCGAATCGTTCCTCAAGAAGTTCACCGCGCACTGGTTTTACCGCCTGATGGGCAAGCTCAGCGATACGGAGATTCCGGCCGACACCGGCGACTTCCGCGTCATGAGCCGTCGTGCCGTTGCCGCACTCGGACAACTCCGGGAGCAGCACCGCTTCATGAAGGGGCTGTATGCCTGGATAGGATTCCGGCAGACGGCCGTCTTGTATCGGCGTGACGCGCGGGCATCCGGGACGACCAAGTTCAACTACCGCAAGCTGTTGCGTTTTGCCGTGGATGGCATCACTGCCTTTTCCACCGTGCCGCTCAAGTTTGCAACCTCGATCGGCCTGCTTGTTGCCGTTCCCGCCTTTGGCATGGCCGCCTTCATCGTTGGCAAGACGCTGCTCTACGGCGACCCCGTACACGGCTACCCATCCATGATGACCGCCCTGCTTCTGCTGGGCGGCCTGCAACTGGTTTTCCTAGGCGTGCTCGGGGAATATGTTGGGCGTCTGTTCAATGAAGTCAAGCGGCGGCCGGTGTATCTGGTGGCAAGCTATACGGCGCCGATCGGCCCCGGCACCCCCACCGCTGAGCCGGGGCAGGTGGCCGCAGCGACACGGGGTGGCACCCCGCCTGCAGCAATCTTTCACGCACCCGGATGCCCGGAAGGCAAAGCTCCTGGCCTCCCCGAGGCTCCTCAGCGGGATGCCATCCTCACGGAAACCCTTGCGCCAAGCCGATAGACAGCCCGCCTTCCATGCGCTCTCACGACATGGCCAGCAACTATCGGGATCATGACGTTTTCGAAAGAAAGAGCCTCGTATTCAACTTATTCCGTTCTTCGCATCCACCGACCATTGACCCTGTAGTCACTACAGACTATTTACTACAGGCATTGGCTGACGCGTAGCAGCGCAAGTCGTCGCAGCACCCGACACCACGGGGCCGCAGCGACGATCCATCCACTTAGGAGGAATGATGGGTTTCTTGGAAAGGCTCATGGGCCGTCACAGCGGCGGTCATCACGGCGGCGGAAGTGAGCACGGTCGTCGAGGAGGTCATCATGATGGTGGCGGCAGCTACGGCTATGGGAATCCTTTGCCACCACAAAGCCCCGCCGGCGTCCACTGCCCCAACTGCGGCACGGTGAGCGCCCAGGGCGCGCGCTTCTGCCAGCAATGCGGCAGTTCACTGGCTCCGGCGCCGTGCAGTCGATGCGGCACCTTACTCCCACGCGACGCAAAGTTCTGTGGAAGTTGCGGCAATGCCGCCAAATGAGTCGGCGGCCATAGCTGCCGCCGCATCTGGCATCGCCATCATTGCGGCCGGGGCCCGTCATGGGGATTTGTCGCGATAGGCTAGCAGTCGAAGCGCATTGAACACGACGATCAGCGTCGACCCCTCATGCATGGCCACGGCGGGCCCGATACCGAGGCCGAGGATCGTGGCTGGCAGAAGGAACGCCACGACGCCGAGGCTGATATACACGTTCTGAAGGATGATGGCCCGCGTATGTCGGCTTAAACCGACCACAAAAGGTAGGTGTTGGAGGTCGTCGGCCATCAGCGCAACATCCGCCGTTTCCAGTGCCACATCTGAACCTGCCGCACCCATTGCGATGCCCACCGTGGCGTTGGCCATTGCCGGCGCGTCGTTGACGCCGTCGCCGACCATGGCCACTTTGGCTTCCGCGCGCAACGTCTGGATGGCTTTGACCTTGTCCTCAGGCATCAGATCGCCCCAGGCTTCATCGATACCTACGTCCTTGGCGACGGCTTCGGCTGCGCGCTGGTGATCGCCGGAGATCATGATCATGCGTGTGATACCCAGCCTGCGCAGTGCCTCGAGGGCAGCGCGCGCCGAGGCGCGCGGCGTGTCCATCAGCCCAATGGCGCCGAGGTCCCGATCTCCCTGCCTGACGATCATTGTCGTGCGGCCAGTGCTGCGCAGCGTCTGCACTGCGCTCGCCATCGATTCGCTAAGCGGTGCAATCCCGTCGGCGCCGAACATGTCAGGCTTGCCAATCCAGACGGTCTTACCGCACAACGTCGCCGTGACCCCGCGTCCGGTCAAGCTTTGGAGATGAGACGCTTCCGGGATGGAACTGCCTTCCAGGCGCTTGCGGCCATCGCGGGCAATGGCCGCAGCCAACGGGTGGTCGCTGAGCGACTCCACGGCGACCGCTACGCTCAACAATTCCGCTTCAGCTACTCCTTCGGCGACCATCACATCGGTAATACGGGGGCGCCCCTCCGTCAGCGTCCCCGTCTTATCGAATGCAATGGCTTTCAGTGAACCCAGGTTTTCGAGCGGCGCCCCGCCCTTGATCAGTACACCCCCTCTAGCGGCGCGCGCTACCCCCGACAGCACCGCGCTCGGTGTCGCGATGGCGAGCGCGCATGGGCTGGCGGCAACCAGCACCGCCATGGCGCGGTAGAAGGTCGCACTGAACGGCTCATTGATCACTAGCCCTGCAAACAGCAGCAATACCGCCAGCACAAGCACTGCAGGAACAAAGATCCGTTCGAACTTCTCAGTGAACCGCTGGCTCGGTGACTTTTGCGCTTCGGCCTCGTTGACCATCTTGACGACTTTCGCCAGGGCGCTGTCCGTGGAAAGGCGCGTCACTTCCACTTCAATGGCGCCGGCGCCATTGATGGTTCCGGCGAACACGCGGGACACGGCCCCTACGGCATCGGGCTTCCTCCTGGCTGCGGCGGCGTCATCCACGGGCTGCTTGTCGACCGGGATGCTTTCGCCAGTAACCGGCGCTTGATTGACTGCGGAAGCCCCCTTTACCAGAAAACCATCGGCGGGGAGGCGTTCGTTCGGCCGAACCACCACCACATCCCCCACCTGCAATTCCTCGACGGGGACCTCTCGTACCTCGCCTTCACGCCGCACACTTGCTGTAGCCGGTGCGAGCGCCGCCAACGCTTCGATCGCCCGCTTGGCGCGCCCCATGGCGTAGTGTTCGAGCCCGTGGCCGAGACTGAACAAAAAGAGAAGTAGCGCGCCTTCCGCCCAAGCGCCTAACGCCGCCGCCCCTGCGGCGGCTACCAGCATCAGTGTGTCGATTTCGAACTTCTTTAGCCGGAGGTTCTCTATCGCTTCCCGAACGGTATAGAAACCACCAAAAAAATACGCGCCGACAAAGAAGGCAACCGGAATCCATGCTGGCAGGCTGCCGAACAGCTTACCAACGGCAAATCCGAGACCAAGCAAGGCCCCACAGATCAGGGAGAAGATTAGCTCAGTATTCGGGCCAAACACGCTGCCGTGTGCGTGGGCCTCATGCCCCTCGCCTTCCCCATGTGCATGATCCTTGACGCCTTCGCGGTGTTCATGGTCTGCATGACCGCTCTTCCGGGCACCGATCTCAACCGGCGCGAGCCCGCGTTTTGACAGGGCCTGCTCGATCCCTGCCGCGGAGATCCGATCGTTGTCGAATTCGACGCGCGCTATGCCGGAGGCGCTGACTTCGGCCTCGATGACGCCGGGCAAGGCCCGCAGTTGGCTAGCTACGGTTCGCGCTCGTCGTTCGTGCCAGACGCCCTTCAATTGCCAAAGCACATGACCAAACCGCGACGAAATCACCGCACCCGTGCTTGTCACCAGCTCCCGGATGCGGGCAAGGGAAATCGCTGCGGGATCGTAGTGGACACATATCTGTGAATCGCTATCAACATTTGCAGTTTTTATATGCGCCGCCTCGACGCCCTCTTTCCCTCTCAGTTCGGACAGCAACCGTTCTACACAGGGATCAGAGGAATCGGGAAGGCCAGGAAGCAAGACAGGAATGTCCAGGCGCAGCTTTTCGGTCATTGTCGCGGGCTCCAGTCAGTCTGAATCGGCATTCACGCCGTTGCACACTATTAGCAACTAGTGTGCCCCGCATTGCAACAACAAAGCTCAACGAGTCAGCGCCCCAATGCCCCGCCGTAATGCGTTGGTAATGTGCCCGCAATCTGAGCGTACTATCTTGCGGATGACAGGATCCTCATGTCATCCGTCCAGGAACCATACAGATGATTAGCGCCGTCGCATGCTCTGCCTTGCTGGCCTACGCTTTGCCGGCTCCTGCGACCGGTGATCGACTCAGCGAGAAGCCGACCCAGTGGCACACCCTCGCCATTGGACATTCAGACACGGGATACGCCTCCCGCGACCAACGGGTTGCCTGGGCGGCCAACCCGCGACATCGCACAGCCAAACATCCGTCGAAGCAGGAATCCGCAGCGAGCACACCGGAGCCGTCTTCCAGAGACGCGTCCAGCGCTGTCGCCGCACCCAAGCCGCCCTGCCAGTAGTCGCGGTTTCCCCGCTAGGGCCGCATGTCCTGGTAGAGCTTGAGCATGTCCTTGTACTCGTCGGCAGTCTTTTGAATGGAGAACCGCATCCGCAGCGCGTTCTCTGCAAACGCCACACGCTCGACGTCCATCTCCACGGTGTTGCCGTCCATACTCGACTGCAGGGGGACGCGATACATCAGATCCTCTTCCAGCGCGGGCTTGCTTGCCTCGATGTGTCGCGGCGAAGTCATGGTCATGCCCGCAAAATTCTGGCCACTGCCCATCACCCTATCCAACTCGGCGCTGAAGTCGATATCGCGCGCCTTGTAGTTCGGCGTATCCGCATTTGCAATATTTGCAGACAGCAGCTCGAACCTCCGTGTGCGAAGTCGCAGCGCTTGCTCATGAACGCTGTCTTCGCTACGCGCCCATTTTGCGACGTATGGCGTGTCCATCCTTACTCTCCAACTAGATCGGAACCCGCAGCGTATTGCAAAGGCAGTCGATCTTGCTTCGAGAGAAGCGACCTCTTTTCGTGAGTTTCCCATTACCGGCCCGCAATGTTCGCGCGCACACAGGTTGACGCGTCCGCGCGAAAGCCATGTCAATCCACATAACCCCGGTACGTTCCACCTTGTCGTCATCACGCGACGAAGTGACCCCACGTAATTACTTCGCAATCTGACCGTCATCTGCAGATTTCTATACTCGCCCCCACCAAATTAATTTCGGGTCTTAATGAGGAGAATCCATGAAGATTAGTCGCATTGCCGTCGCATCCCTCGGTCTGTTCGCTACAACCGCATTCGCTCAATCGAGCGTCACGCTGTATGGTGTGGCCGACGCGGGTATCGAGTATCTGAGCAACGTCCCATCGGCTTCGCCCGGTGGCTCGAACCAGGTTCGCATGACCTCCGGCAACATGTCGACGTCGCGTTGGGGCCTGCGTGGCGTCGAAGACCTTGGCGGCGGTCTGAAAGCCATCTTCGAATTGGAAAGCGGCATTTCGTTCGACACCGGCGCACAGAACAACAGCACCCGTCTTTTTGATCGTAGTGCCTTCGTAGGATTGGGTAGCAAATATGGTCAACTGACGTTGGGTCGTCAAACGACACCAATGTATGACACCACGCTGCAACTCGACCCGATGGGCTTCGCGCCGCGCTACTCGCTCTTCAAGATGGATGACGTCTTGGCGGGTCGCGCTGACAATGCTATCAAGTACCGTGGCATCTTCAGTGGCCTGACGGTCACCGGCCTCTACAGCTTTAGCCGCACCGGCGGCGGCGAAGTGCCGGGGAACTACAAGGTCGATCGAAACATGGGCGTATCGCTCATGTATGAAACCGGCGCCCTCGCTGTCGGCGCGGTGTACGACGAGATCCAGGGCAGCACCGTCGCCACGGCCGACCGCAAGGACCGCCGCGCTCTAATTGGCGCGAGCTACGCTTTCGGACCGGCTAAGGCATTTATTGGTTATCGCTGGTACAACGGCAATGTCGGTGCGCTGCCGACGAACGGTTCTAACATTTACTGGGCCGGCCTGCGCTATGGCCTGACGCCCGCACTGACGCTGACCGGCGCCGCCTACTACACGGACAGCCGCAATTCTGGCGCAGACCCGTTCCTGTTCGTTGCCTCGGCAGATTACGCTTTCTCGAAGCGTACCGATGTGTATATGAACGTCGGTTATGCACTGAACCGCGGCAACTCGCAGCTGGGCATGAACGGCTACAACTCGACGACCGGCAGCCCGACCAACGTTGTCCCTGGCAAGGATCAGACCGGCGTCGTCGTAGGCGTACGCCACAAGTTCTGAGCGAGCTCAAAAGAATCGACACTTTCTTGTTAATTCAAGAGAGTTTGTGCCTCCCAACCGGGAGGCATTTTTTTATGACAGGATCGTAATACGCGGGTAATTCAGTGGAGCAGGTCCGGTAGCTAGACTGTGAACACGGTGAGCGATTAGAGACTCACAAACATTGACTCCGGAGAGATTCCATGAAGACGATTCACACTGCCCTGATTGCTGCTGCCCTCACGATTGCTGCCGCCGGCTCCGCCATCGCTGCTACCCCTGATGGCCAGATCCACCGTCCCCGCGACCCCTACACCGACGGCGGACGCGCCGCAGTCAACGACATTTACGCCGGCGGTGCACGCATCGACAAGCGCGACGTGTTCACCGACGGCGCACGCCTCGGCCAGCGTGACGTATTTACCGACGGCTCGCGTATTGGGCCGCGTGATGTGTTCACCGATGGCGCACGCGGAATTTGACGCAAGCCGTCCCTGAAACTCAGACCGACCTCTGTGGGGGAGCCAGGCACCCGTCAGTTGCTTGGCTCTTGGTGCTCTTTCGCTTTATCCCGATGGCGAAAGCTTCCGAAGCTTGCCCTCCCCGGAGGGCAAGCTTTTTTTCCCTCCATCGGCGTCAATCCGGTGCCGTTCATGATGCGGTGGCGCGTGCTACAACTTCCCATCGCCTCGTGTATTGCTAAGCGGCAGAACCGACGCCAATGACGATGAAAAAGGCCCCGCATTGTGCGGGGCCTGTAGTTCACCGGTTCAGCAACGTTCAGCCACCTGTGAAGAGGTCGCTTCTATCAATATAGACGCGCACGCCAGCGCTACCCGGCAGATCCGGCATCAACAAGCCAAGGTCCACACTCGTATCCCTGACCATCTGGGCGAAGGTCCATGCGACGATCTTCTCGCCGGCCCGAAACGCCACCGTCTCGCCAGAGTCCACGTTGACATACCGCATCCCTGGCTTCACGTCGATAATGCGACTGGCCTGAGATTGGCCGGCTGGATCGCCATACAAGGTCGCGTGACGCTTCGCCATCGCCTGCGCCGTCGCCGTCGACGCAGGCACGCCCGGTTTCAACCCGGTCATTTCCAAAGCATACGAAGCCGACATCCCACCCAACAGCAACGCCGCAAACAGCAAGGCGTGTTTCTTCGTTTTCATAGTCATCTCCTTTCTAGAGACTTCGTTGATCTATGAAAACGAGTGTATAAATTGTACGCATGCTGCAGCCTTGCCCGGCGATTACAAATAGGCAATCGGGCTCATTGCACCACTCTACCCAACGACTGGTCGGTCCTGACTCGGCCTACCCACCGAAACCCGCGCTGAGGCTTCAGCACCGTTGAGCGGGAAGCGCAATGTAAAGCGTGTCTTCCCATCCAAGCCGCTCACGGCTGACGCGTCGCCGCCATGGAGCTCCATGATCGACAGGACGATGGCCAGGCCCAGCCCCGTGGACTGTGACGAGTTGGATCTCGCCCTATCCCCACGGAAGAACCGATCAAAGATGAGGGAAAGTTCCCGCTCCGGGATTGGGTCTCCAACGTTCGTGATGTCGATGCAACAATGTGCCGCTTCGCGGCGCACCACCAGATCTATCATCGAATTCGGCCACGCATGACGGACCGCATTTGACAGAACATTGTTGATCGCACGCTGGAACAGAATGGCATCAGCGACCAGGGTGGCATCCCCGCTTACCCTGATTACGACGCTTCGCTCCTCTGCAAGCACCGAAAAGTAGGCGGACAACTTGCGAAGTTCTGCATTCAACTGGAGTTCCGTCAACTCGAGCGCCACATTGGCACTGTCAGCTCGCGCGAGGAACAACATCGCATCGATCATCCTCGCAAGTCGCTGGTATTCGACCAGGCTTTCCTCCACCAAGGCGACATACTCGGGCCCGGTGCGGTCTCGTGACAAGGCGACCTCGGCATGTCCAATGAGGTTGTTAAGCGGCGTGCGCAAATCATGGGCAAGATCGGCGGAGAACCGCGACAGCTTCTGATAACCATCCTCGAGGCGTTGCAGCATCGCATTGAACGCAGAGGCGATATCACGCACTTCGGTGGGCTTGGGTGGCATGTCCACCCGGTAGCTCAGCCGTTCCACACTGATCCGGTTGATCTGCTTGATAAGTACGTGCGCCGGCTCCAGCTCACGGCGCGTAATGGCCGCCCCCACCAGGGCCGTCAATATCACACCGACGGTGGTACCAAGCACGAGCGTCGTCCGGAATCGCGCAGTCACCTGCTTCCTGTCCTCGCCAGACTTCGCCACGAACACCGTCGCCCGCGTACCGTCTCGCCCCAACACCGCATCGGCGGACTGGAACATGAGCGATGACTTTCCCGTGACCGCCGCTTGGTCAGTGCCTTCCAGCAATGCATCGTTGCCCGTGCGAAACAAAAGCCGGCCATCCAGCGCCGTGACGCGAACGATGAGGTCCGAGTAACCTCGCACCAGATCATCGAAGCGATGCTGCGCCGCCGGGACGCCCTGCACCCCGTCCACCTCGCGCAAGAAATGCTCGACCTGTTCGAGTTTTCCCTTTACAACCTCATCGTCTCTGGCCTCGAGTTGCGCGGCGAGCGAGTAGTAAGCAAAGGCGCCCATGCTGGCCAGCGCGATAGACAGTACCAATGCAAAGAAGAGCCCAAGCCGCCTCGTCAGTGACAGCGGGGTTATCGAAGTCCCGGGCCTCATTCCGTCACCGGCCGCGCTCTGGGTCGAGGACATAGCCCATTCCCCGTACGGTATGGATCAGCTTTTGATCGAAGGGATCATCCACCTTGGATCTCAGGCGCCGGATCGCGACGTCAACGACATTGGTATCCGTGTCGAAGTTGACGTCCCAGACCTGGGACGCGATCGTGGTTCGCGACAGCACCTCCCCTCTCCGGCGCATGAGCAGGTGCAACAGCGAGAACTCCTGATTCGTCAATTCAATGCGGGTAGTTCCCCGGAATACCCGCCTTCCAAGCACGTCGATGTCCAGATCGGCAATGCGCAATCGCTCGGACTCCTTCGAGGTGCTTTGGCGCAAGCAACGCCGGATACGGGCAAGGAGCTCGGCAAAGGCGAAGGGCTTGACCAGGTAATCGTCTGCCCCCAACTCGAAGCCTCTGACACGATCCGCCACATCATCCAGCGCCGTCAGAAACAGTACGGGTGTCTCGGACTTGGATCGAATGGACTTGATGACCGTCCACCCGTCCATACCTGGCAGCATGACGTCCAGGATGATGACGTCGTAGTCGGTCTCTTCCGCCATGTGGAGCCCATCGCCACCATTGTTCGCGATGTCGACCACGAAACCCGACTCCGACAATCCCTTCTGCAAATACTCCGCAGTACGCGGTTCGTCTTCTACAACAAGTACCCGCACCTTAGTTTCCTCCTGCAGCAAGCGACTTCGATCCGACCAGTGCTGGCGATGCATTGAAATGCTGAGCTGCATCCGCTTGTTCGCATGGTGCCAGTTCGAACTGAATGGTCACGTGCGTGATATCGAATTTGTCAGCCAGCATCTGCTTCAATTCCGGTAGCACTTCCATTTCCGGGTTGACGGCCGTGTCATTCACGACATGAACCGTCAAGCTCGCCTTGCCGCTGGTAAGTGCCCAGATGTGGAGGTCATGGAAGCTTTTTACCCCGGGCGTCGCCAGAATTTGCTTCTCAACCTCTGCCAGATCCACGTCATCGGGTACGCCTTCGAGCAGCACATTCAGGCTCGACTTCAGCAGGATCCACGTGCGAGGCAGTACCCAGAGGCCGATCAGCACCGCAATGGCGGAGTCGACCCACGCCCAGCCCGTGAAGCGGATGATGATCGCACCGGCGATGACGCCAACCGACCCGAGCAGATCGCTCCAGACTTCCAGATAAGCACCCTTCACGTTCAGGCTGCTGCTTTGCCCGGAGGACAGCATGCGCATGCTGATGAGATTGATGATCAGGCCCAGCACAGCCACGACGAACATGCCGGTTGACTCAATCTGAGGTGGCGATTTCAGCCGCAGGTAGGCTTCGTACAGGATGTAGATAGCCACACCGAACAGCAGCAATGCGTTAAAGGCCGCGGCAAGAATCTCAAAACGGTAGTAGCCAAATGTCCGCTTCTTGTCCGCGGGTCGCTTGGCGATCGCAATAGCAGCCAGTGCGATGGCCAGTGCGACGGTGTCCGTGAGCATGTGCGCGGCGTCGGAGATCAACGCCAGGCTCTTCGTCATGACACCACCGACCACTTCGGCAATCAGGAACGTACCGGTCAGCGCAAGGGCGATCTTGAGCGATCGCTCGTTGCCACCGGGATGGTCGTGTGAGTGACCTGCGCCCATAGAAACTCCTATAAAAATTGGGCGGTACGATGACCGCCCAAGGATTTACGTCATGCAGGCTGGCGGCCTTGATCCGGTTGATGCGTCTGAGTGACTGGCTCGCGAGTATCTTCCGCGTCCTCATCCTTGCGGTGAGCAAGTCGATAGAGCACCGGCAACACCAGTAGGGTCAGCGCCGTGGACGACAAGATGCCACCGATTACCACCGTTGCGAGGGGACGTTGCACCTCAGCGCCCGTACCGGTGGCGATGGCCATCGGCACGAAACCCAGGGATGCCACCAGGGCCGTCATCAGCACCGGACGCAGTCGCGTCAGGGCGCCAACTCGGACCGCGCTGTCGAGGGAATGCCCTTCTTCGCGCAGCGATCGGATAAACGACAGCATCACCAGACCATTGAGCACCGCCACCCCGCACAGCGCGATGAAGCCCACCGCTGCAGTAATGGACATCGGAATGCCGCGTATCCACAGGGCAAGAATCCCGCCAGTCAGCGCAAAGGGAATGCCCGTGAAGACTAGCAAGCCATCCTTGATGTTGTTGAACATCGCAAACAACAGTACGAAGACCAGCAACAGCGCCACCGGCACTACCACCTGCAGGCGGGTGGTGGCGGACTGCAGTTGCTCAAAGGTGCCACCCCATGTCATCCAGTAGCCAGCCGGGATCTTGACCTGGCTTTGGATAGCCGCTTCCGCCTCGGGCACGAATGAACCAATATCACGTCCACGAACGTTGGCACTGATCACGATGCGGCGCTTGCCGTTCTCGCGCGAGATCTGGTTCGGGCCGGGCGCCATTTCCAGCGTCGCCACCTCGCTCAATGGGATAAACGTCGTTCTCGCGTCCACTCCTTTTGGCAACGGAATCGGCAATCGGCGCAGAGCCTCGACCTCGCCGCGCACAGCTTCGGGCAGGCGGACCACGATATCGAAACGACGATCGCCCTGGAAGAAGGTTCCGGAATCACGGCCTCCGACGCCCGTTGCCACCGCGTCTTGCACGTCGCTCATGTTAAGCCCGTATCGCGCCGCCTTCTCCCGATCGATCTTGACCGTCAGCATCGGCAAGCCGGTGGTCTGTTCTACCTTCACCTCCTGCGCGCCGGGGATGCCCTGCAGCACGGCCGATACCTTCTTCGCCGTCTCGCTGAGCACGTTGTTGTCATCGCCGAAGATCTTGACTGCGACGTCCGAGCGGACCCCGGAGATCAGCTCGTTGAACCGCAGCTGGATCGGTTGGGAGAACTCGTAGTTGTTCCCGGGGATCTTGCCGGCTTCCTCCTGGATGGCGGACAGCAGTTCGGCATGTGTTTTCTTCGGCTCTGGCCAATCCTTCTCAGGCTTGAGCATGATGTAGCCATCCGAAATATTCGGCGGCATCGGATCGGATGCAATCTCCGCCGTACCTGTCCGCGCAAACACGCGCTCGATTTCGGGGAATTTTGCCTTGAGGGTCGTCTCGATCGTCTTCTGCATCTCCACGGACTGCGACAGGCTCGTGCCAGGAATGCGCAGCGCCTGGATGGCAATGTCGCCTTCGTTCAGATTGGGGATGAACTCGCTGCCCAGGCGGGCCGCAATGGCCACGCACAGAACAATTGACACCGCGGCAAACGTCAATACAACGGCCGTGTTCGCGAGCGACTTTTCCAGCAGCGGCTCGTAGCGACGCTTCGCCCAGAGCATGAGACGATTTTCTTTCTCGGCCACCCGTTCGCCGATGAACAAGGCGACCGCAGCCGGAACGAACGTCACGGACAGAATCATCGCGCCCAGCAGCGCCAGGACGACCGTGAACGCCATCGGGTGGAACATCTTGCCTTCCACCCCCGTCAGCGCAAAGATCGGCAGGTAGACGATCATAATGATGAGCTGACCGAAGATCAGTGGGCGACGCGCCTCCTTCGCTGCGGCAAACACCTCATGGAACCGCTCGGAGCGCGTCAATGGCCGGCCATGGTGTTCCTGCGCATGCGCCAGTCGCCTCACACAGTTTTCGACAATCACCACCGCGCCATCGATGATGATGCCGAAGTCGAGCGCGCCCAAGCTCATCAGGTTCGCACTGATCTTGTAGTTCACCATCCCCGTGAAGGTGAACAACATCGCCAGCGGAATGATCGTCGCGGTAATCAGCGCCGCGCGGATGTTACCCAGGAAAAGGAACAGAATTACGATGACGAGCACCGCGCCTTCAAGAAGGTTCTTCTTGACGGTCGCAATGGCCTTGTCGACCAGACGTGTCCGGTCGTATACCGTTACGATCTTCACACCTTCCGGCATCGTACGGTTAATGGAAGCGACCTTTTCATCGACCGCTTTTGACACAGCCCGGCTGTTTTCGCCGATGAGCATGAATACCGTGCCCAGCACAACTTCCTTGCCATTCTCGGTTGCCGCACCGGTACGCAGTTCCTTGCCAATCTCCACATCCCCGATGTCGCGAATGCGGATCGGCTGCCCCTGCGCTGTACCGACAATAATGTTGCGGATGTCGTCTTCGGACGCAACCTGACCCGGCGCACGAACCAGATACTGCTCGCCCCTACGCTCGATGTAGCCCGCACCCACGTTGTCGTTGTTCTTGTTCAGCGCATTGACGACGTCGGTCAGCGTCAGCCCGTACGACGCTAGCCGTTCAAGACTCGGCGCGACCAGGTACTGCTTGTTGAAACCACCGATAGTATTGATCTCGGTGACACCGGGCACGTTACGCAGTTGCGGCCGTACCACCCAATCCTGGATTTCGCGCAAATCTGTCGGCGTATAGGCAGTCCCGTCAGCTTTGCGAGCACCCTCTTCGGCTTCAACGGTCCATAGATAGATCTCCCCGAGGCCGGTCGAAATAGGCCCCATCGCCGGCACAACGCCTTCAGGCAGATTGTCCTTGGCTTCCTGGATGCGCTGGTTGACGAGTTGGCGCGCGAAATAGACGTCCGTGCCATCCTTGAAGATGACCGTCACCTGCGACAAGCCATAGCGGGACAGGGAACGCGTCTGTTCGAGTCCCGGCAGGCCGGCCATCACGACCTCGATCGGATACGTAACACGCTGTTCGGTTTCGAGCGGTGAATAGCCTGGTGCCGAGGTATTGACCTGAACCTGAACGTTGGTAATGTCAGGGACCGCGTCGATCGGTAGTCGGTTGTAGCTGAAAATCCCTAACCCGGCCATTCCAAACACGGCGAGCAGGACCAGCCATCGCTGCTGGATGGCGAAACTAATGATACGTTCAAACATTGCTGTTTCCCCCGTATCAATGGCCGTGTTCGGCGCTGGATTTGCCAAGTTCGGCCTTCAGAACAAAACTGTTGGCGGCGGCGTAACGTGCGCCCGGCTTCAGGCCCTCGACAATCTCGATGACCTTGCCGTTTGTCCGGCCGACCTTCACCGGCTGCGGCACGAATCCACCTTGAACCGCGACAAAGACTACGCTCTCGCCATTGACGTCCTGGACGGCCTCGGTCTTCACCGCAACGGGCACCTCGACATCAGCACCGAATACGTCGACCGTGACGAAGAGACCCGGTCGCCAAGCCATCTGTGGATTGGTCAATGTTACGCGGGCCTTCGCCGTCCGCGTCTGCTCGCCCAGCAGCGAACCCACGTATGAAACGGTGCCATCTGCCTTCACATCGGACGATGCCGAATTGATCGACGCCTTTTCGCCGATGCGCACCCGCTCGACATCCTTGGCAGACACCACGAACTCGGCCCAGACGGACGACAGATCCGACAGCGTGAACACGTTGGCGTTGTCCGCCACCGCTTCCCCAAGCGAGATATGCTTTTCAACGATCATGCCGTCGAACGGTGCGCGCAGCTCGTAGCGATTGAGTGCCGTCGAGCTGTTGCTGGCGCCAATGGCGGTCAGCTTCTGCTGCGCGTTCTGGACACTGATCTGCGCTTCCTGCAGCGCGTTGCGGGCGCTCAGATAATCTTGCTCCGCAGAGATCTTCTGTTCCCAGAGCTTCTTCTCGCGGTCATAAGTGACACGCGCCAGATCCAGACGTTTCTGTGCTGCGAGCAGTTCGCTGCGCTGGTCAGAAAGTCCGGTGCTCGCGATGACCGCGAGAACCTGTCCCTTCTTAACCTGTTGCCCAATATTGGCCGGAACGCTCTCTACGACGCCAGCCAGTCGCGGCACCACGTGGGCTGTCTTGTCTTCGTTGAAACGGATTTCGCCGGGGAACTGGACGCCAGCCTGGACCTTTGCCGAGCCCGCGGTTTGAACCACTACCCCTGTCTTGGCCAGCTGGTCCGCTGTCAACTCAATCTTGCCTTCCTCTTTCGAGAGCCGCACGGCGAGTGGCGAAGACGAACCGGGCAAGGTCACATTTGCGGTCACGTCAAAGACATGGGGCTCGGCAACTGGCTGTTGGCTTTCCAGCGCGTCGCCAGACACCACGAACTTGAGCGCTTGAGACTCGCCCGTAGCCCGCACGAGCTGGCCTGTCGCTGCCACGCCATTTGCCACCGCCTTCCCAGACTTGCTAACCCAGAGCCGAATACGGGCCTCGCCCTTGGATTCGGCCGTGCCAATTTCGACGTCATAGCCATCACGCGAAAAGAGCGCGCCACCATTGGGGCCCTTCTTGACCTCGTGATGCTCGCCGTCGCCGTGTGACTTGTCATCCTTGTGGTCGGCTTCCGCCGCCTGCTTGCCATGGTGCTCGGTGTCGCCATGCCCCTTGGATTCCGAGTGCCCACCCTGCTCTTCCGGCGCAGAGCGCCCGCTCAGCAGAACGCCACCAGTCGCGACGCCGCCCACCAGTACGATGGCCGCAATGGCAGCCTTTTGTTTGTTCGAAATAGCCATGTTTTATGAATCCCGTCTTAACGTCCCAGAATGCGATCGATCGTGGTCGCCGCCTGATAGGTTTGTCCAAGCACGCCGAGATAGCGGATGCGTGCCTGGAACAGCGTGCGCTGGGCATCCAGGACGTCCAGATAATTGAACTTGCCGGCCTCGAAGCCAATGGTCGCCGCGTTGAAGGCTTGCTCGGCGCCTGGCAAGACGGTCTGCTTCAGCGTTTGTGCCGAGGCGCGCGATACCGACAGCTGGTTCGATGCCATCAGGAGATTTCGGGTCAGGCTGATGCGATTGGCCAGATATTCATCCTGGGCCTTGTCCGCCTGGCGAATGGCCGAATACAAGTTGCCCTGATTCCGGTCAAAAATCGGCAACGGGATCGCCACACCGATCACCGCCATGTTGCGGTTGGCTTCTGTATCTCGCTTGGCACCCAGACTGACTGTCAGATCCGGATACTGGCGGCTGCGCTCAACGCCCACCAATGCCTGGCGGCGGTCAAGTTCAGCGCGGCTTGCGGCCACCAGCGGTGAGTTTTCCAGCTCCTTCTGAAGGAGTTCAGGCGCCGGCCTGGATGGCAGCGCGTCCAGATTGCCCTGTGCTTCGGCAAACTGCGGCGATGCATTGCCCCACAACGCCGTCAACGCCTGACGGGCGGACTGCAGGCTCGCCGTTGCTTCGGCCAATTCAAGTTCGGCGTTGGCCTGTTCGACACGTGCCTTAGTTTCGTCAACCGGGGAGATCTTGCCGGCCGCGACGCGGCGTGAAGCGGCTTGCGCGCCCCTCGCAGCGATATCCGCGGAGCCAGTTGCCAGCTTGACGCGTTCCTGTGCGATCAAGACGGAAAAAAAGCTCTCGATTACCTGCGCCCGAATGTCACCGCGAACGCCAGCCAGCGTTGCCTGCGCCAGTTCGCGCGTCCTTTCCGCGGCATTGATACGAGCCGAGCGCTTGCCGCCCAGTTCGATGGGGATATTCATCTGGGCGGTGGATGTACGGGTGGATTTCCGCGTGTCCTCGACCAGCGTCTGGAGTTCCGGGTTCGGAATAACCCGGGCCTGCATGATCCCACCTTCTGTGGAATCGAGTTCCTTGGCGGCGGCGGACAGGTTGAAATTGCTTCCTGCCGCCAGCGACAACGCGGCCTCGAGGGTCAACGGTCCCGCCGCTTCCCTTGGGAAGACGGGCACCATGGACGTGCCGGTGTCAGATTGCGCTACGGCAAAGTTTGGGCTGAGAAATGCTACCGCCAGCCCGAGCGGCAGAAATAGTCTTCGCATCGAATTGCACCAAGGTATGTGACCAGGAGAATTCGGCGAGAGACGAAAGGAGAAAAAGAGTCGTCGTCTCGCCGATCAAGCGAGACGCTGCCACTGAGGACGGTCGGGAGCCCTGGCATTCAGAGACGAGAACTCGGACGAATGTTGAGTATCGGTCACTTCTACCCGATTCGCTATCAACACGTCCTGCGTCTGTCCATAGACGAACGGGAGGGAGACCAGATGGCATACCCCGCAGTCTGTATCCACGAATGGCTTTTTCTCGGCATCCGTTTTACCTTCCGGCTGCTGATGACGATGCTCGTGGTGCCCAAGGTGCCAAGTGGCCGTGGCTTTCTCGTGCTGACAATAGCGTGCCGCTGCCGCCCAGGAAAACTGGAACGGCAAAATGAGCAGCACGAAGATCAGAACGAAACGTCGCATTCCTTGGGAGACTGTGCGGGGGGCTTGGGGTTGAAGTACTAACGGCTGGGCCGTCGCCGAAGTTTACATGAATCCTCGATCACCAGCATTAAGAGCAGATTACGATTATCGCTTTCGCCTGCTCGTTTTGGGGTGCCGCTTTCGCCCCTCATCAGTCTTACGCTTGGGGGCGGGCCCATGCTTCCACCGCAAATAGACAGCGAACCCCACATACAGGACGATCAGGCCGACCAGCATCACGAGCATGCTCTCGACAACAGAATCGGAGACGTGAGCGTAGTGCATGGCTGTACGTGTATGCGGAGTTGCCCGCATCAGGCAAGCGTCACGACCGCCCGGAGGACGCCGGCGTCATGGAACAAATCAAACGACTCCACGACCACCGACAGGCCGAGAAACCAGACCGAGTCCGCAATATTGCGTTGAAAGGAAGACACATGGACCGTCCATGTCGACTCCCCCCTATACAGCGACAGACGGGGAAAGAACGCTGGTGTACGGCGTGCGTATTCGGCGAATTCCGGGAAGGCGGAAGCCAGAAAGCGGTCTTCCGTCCGGATGACAGCCGGGTACATCAGCGCAAATGCGAGCGCCAGGACTGCGGTAACCGCCAGCGACTCGGTCATCGCCCCTAGTCCGATAATGCCTAGCAAGTTGCAGACATAGAGCGGATGGCGACACAGTGAATATGGACCCGAGGTCACCAAGGTATTGTTCTTGCGCCCGGAAATGTACAACGCGCACCAGAGCCGCCCGACCGTGGCCAGGCTCACCCCCAACATCCCCAGCGTCAGCAGCAGCGGCGACACCCAGGTACCGTCCCAGCGAGAATGGCCAAAGACCAGACTTGCCAGGACAAACGTTACGACAACACGCCAAACGCCGATGCGGTGGCGTGTCAGGAAATTGTCCAGCGCCCTCGAGAGACCAGCGGGTTGGGACGGGGAGATTGAATGAAGAATCGGTCATGCGGTTCGGGGGCTGGAGGAGAATGTCGCGCACTTCGAGTGGACACACTGGCGCGAAAACGAGCACTAATGGCCGGCATTCTAAGGTTGCCCTTCCGTTGTCAGGCTTTATTGCCGAAATGTAATACGTTGTTAATCTTGCCCCCCGGCCAGCGAATCCGGTTGTGTCATAGCTCGGCAATCTGACAGTCATCTTCTGCGACATAGACTGTCTTGGCCATTTTCAGGACACACCCAGAGACGCTCCGCAATGAACGACATCATCCGCACATTGAGCTCGGAATTCTCCGATCTCGCTAATGCTGCCGAGGCAGTACGTGCCGTCGTTCGAATGACCGTCTCTATCGTTTTGGGGGGCTTGCTGGGGTACGAGCGGGAGAGCTCGGGAAAATCCGCAGGCGTGCGCACTCACATGCTCGTCGCGCTGGGGGCATGCGTTTTTGTCGTGGTTCCCCTCCAGGCGGGCGTGCAGCTTGCCGACATGAGCCGCGTGCTTCAGGGTCTCACGTCAGGCATCGGATTCCTTTGTGCAGGGGCGATCCTGAAGCCGGACAATGAGACACACGTCAGGGGGCTCACAACTGCCGCGAGCATCTGGATTGCTGCCGCGATCGGCGTGGCCGCCGGCATGGGCCATGCGGTGACGGCCATCGTCGCGACTGCCTTCGCACTCATCGTGCTCAGAATCCTTCAAATGTCGAAGAAGTAAGACTCCCACTGCTCCCAAGCCACGTGCAGCGCGAATGCGCCAACTTCAGGTTCGGCCAGCATTTCCCAAACGTATGAGCGCGCTTAACAATACGCAAACTCCATCGCATGAGAATTTACCTGGATTACAACCTGTTTGCGTACCTTCACGAGGGCACGAACCCGGCTCTGCAAGCCAAAGTGAGCGCACTGTCCGATCGACATGAGTTTCCTTGCAGCCCGGCGCACATGGAAGAAATTGCCTCGGCGCTCGCAAGACCTTCGGATACTCCCCCGCTCGATCGGTTAGCGGCCGCTTTCTGCAAAATAGACGATGTTTCTCGAATTAGCCGGAACGTGCAATTGTCTCCGACGACGTTAGGCCCGATGGTTACGAAAGAAGGAACAGCCTCTCGAGTGCTTTCTTCGGGTCATGCGGCACTATCGCAAAGAGCCGGTTGTCGAGAAGAACGACTGGTATACGCGGGACTCCGTAAAGAAGGGGTCACTTCAGAAAACGGAAAATATTGCACGCTAAGGCATGGAAGAGGACCACTGCTGTCCCCAGGGGCATTGGCCAGCCGATGGCAAGCAGGTAGAAACCAAAGTCGGGGGACTCCCGTTCTCAGAGATCGGCTAGCAGCAGGTAGGCGCGGTCGAGTTGCCGATGAGCTTCCTGCCGGCGATCCATCGCTTCTAGGGCGAGCAGGAGGTCCTCGGCCAGCTCGAAATCGCTTTCCTGGCATGCCCTTTCGAACACCGCAAAGACCTCTTCATACAACGTGCGCCCCGGAACGCCCATTTGACTAACCTCCGGCGGAAAATCCGATGCTCTCTGCCGACTTGGTCCTGCCACGCCGCAGGGGCTTCTGTCCCCCATGGTTAATATGGACGTTCCCACGGCAGGGAAGGTCAAGCATTTTTCCGGCCGCGGGCCGACCTATGGTTCGCAAGCCGCCGCGCGAGACGGTTAGTGCTCGCCCCCTACAGTTCGTCCAGCGACTAGTTACCCGCACCCGGGCGCAGCCGCACCACCAGCATCGCCGCCCACTGGATATGCGGCCAGGCCAGCGAATAGACGAATGTCTGGATCAGGGGTCCCCTTGATTTCGCCGCAATTTACCGGGGTAGCCACCCGTAGCAGCCATGCGGGTTCCAGGGTGATGCCCACCCTAAAACCCTAGTCAAATCAGTCACTTGCTGACTGGTCCTTTTCCCCTTGGTTTTGGAACGTTGACCGCCCCCGCCGCGCGGCCAAGCGCGCCCTGTGGCTGGAAGCCATTGTTTCCGCAAGATAACTAGATTTATCCGTCTTTGGTTTTCCCAAGCAACACATAAATGGCTTTTCTAACGTTAGGTATGTGCGTAAGATAGGCTGAAATGCGCCTCCGGAAACTGCCATGCCCCGCCTCGCCGCCACCCCCGACCAGATCCGCGCCACCGTGCTGGCCATGCTCACCGAGGCCGGCGACGCGGCGCCGCCCACGGCCGCACGCTTTCGCCGCGTGGTGTCGGTGCGCAAGCTGCGTGACCGCCTGGGCGGCGGTGACCCTGCAACGCTGTCGCGTACGCTCAACGCGATCGAGGCCGAGGTGGTGCGCTCGGGCCTGGCCGACCTCGCCCTGCCCGAGATTCCGGTCGAGATCGCCGAAGCGATGCGCGCGCTGTGGCAGGCCGCGGTCGCGGTGCAGCTCGACGACGTGGTGCGCCTGAAGCGCGAGGCGCAAGCCACAGCCGACACCGCCGAGGCCGCCCGCGCCGAGGCCGAACTGCGGGTCGAGCTGCTGCGGGCCGAACTGAGCGAGGTGCGCGGCCAGCTCGCCGCGCGCGACACCGCGCTGGCCGTAGCGTGCGCCGCCCAGGCGGCGGCGTGCGCGCGCGCCGATGAGCAAGCCGCACGCCGGGGCGAGCTCGAGGCGGCGCTGGCGACCGCCCAGGAGCGCGCCACGGCGGGCGAGCGCACCCACACCGAGGCGATCGCCACCACCCAGGCGCGCTACGAGGCGCTGTCGAAGCAGCTCCTGCAGGAAACCGCGCACCAGCGCGACGCGGTGCGGGCCGAGCGCGCGCAACTGGCCTCCCAACTCAAATTCGCCGAGCGGCGCATCGCCGCGCTGGAAGACGAGCGCGCACGACTCGACGCCGACCTGGCCAGCGAGCGGGCCGCGCGCCAGACCGCCGCGGGCGAGGCGAGCGCACTCAAGGCCGTCACCGCCAGCCAGCGCGCCCAGCTCGACGAGCTGCTGCGTGCGACCCTGGCCGCGGCGCCACCAGCGGCCAAGACGCGCGTGCCCAGATCGACGGGCAAGGCGGCCGCCAAGCGGACCGCCCAGTCATGAAGCCGGCCGACTGGATCGATACGGGCGCGGTGCCGCCGCGCCCACTGCCGGCCACCGTCGCGGCGGCCCTCGCCTACCTGGCGGAGGCACTCGGGCACCCGGTCTACGCGCACTGGACGCTGGCGCGCGTCAAGCGCCGCTATGGCTCGCTGGCCGACGCCAAGGCCGCGCAGCCGACCGTGCTCAAGCTGCTGCTGGCGCACGATGGGGCAGTCGAATACTGGGAGCGCGGGCGCCTGCGCACGGTGACGGCGGATCTGGCGCCCCGCCCGGAGACGGTCCTCGCGCGGCTGCTGCACACGCACCGGCGCCGCATCCGGTCCACCGCCGCCTTAGCGAGCGAAGCAACGGTGCCGACCGCCGCGGAAGCGAGGGGAGCTGTCGCGGCGAACCCGTGGCTGGCCGCTTACGGCCCTGCTGACCACGCGTGGCTCACGCGCGCCGGCCGCTTCGCCCAGCCGCACGCGGCGGCCAACACGCTCGGCGCCGCCGACGATGCACAGGCGCTGGCGCTCTTCCTGCGCGACCGAACCGGGCGCTCGCCCCACACGTTGCGCGCCTATGGCGCCGAACTGCGCCGCCTGATGCGCTGGTGCGGCGCGCACGAGCTTGGGCCGCTCTCGGACCTCACGCGCCAGCGGTTGCTCGGCTACCGGCACGCGCTGCAGCACGGGGAGACCGGCAGGGAGGACGCCGCGCCGCCCTTGTCAGAAGCGACCCGCACGCGCGCGCTGGCGGTGGTGGCAAGCCTCTACGGCTACTGGTAGGCTATTTCTGCCCATCCCCCGAAAAGTGCAAATCTTCCGCCAGCCCCTGACCAGGCAAGGGCTGGCAGGGTGCGACTTGACCTGATAACGGCCCGAGCGCCCTGTAAGTTGCGCTCGGGGATTATGCCGGGGGATGTCAGATCGTGCGGGGGGCAGAAGCTGCAACCTTGGTCGTGCCAGTAGTGCCAGTCAGAGACGGCAAGGTGCGTGCTCTGGTCGGCGCGGACGGGAACAAGCTGGGCAAGGGGCACGACGAGTTCACGCTGGTTGTAAAGTGCGTGCACGAAGATGGCAACGCGGCACAACTGATCATGCGCGAGTCTGAAGACGGAGACTCTGTCACCTGAGCGCAGCGGGGAGGCCACCATCGCCTGACGTACCCGCGCTTCGAATGGAAAGCTCAGACTGTCCTCGAGATGGCAGTACCACGCCATCGCGCATTCTTCTTCGGTGTACGCGGTCGACCACGATCTCCATCGAGATGCGCTGTTCGTGTTGGTTGTCGCCCGTTTTTGCCATTGGGGTTCGTGCTGGTCAGACCTCGACTATGCGTCGCGGCAAGGCCATTTTTATGTTCCCGTCCTGGTGCGGGATCGGGGCTTCGCCGCCGGTGCCACAACAGGTGGTGCGGCCGGGATCGGCTCAAAGAGCGCCTCGATGTCGTCGGCGGAGAACTTGACGGCGCCGGCGCCATCTTCCGACAGGATCGCGTTGGCAAGCGCCGCCTTCTGCTCCTGCATCGCGACGATTTTCTCCTCAACACTGCCGGCGGTGATCAGCTTGTAAACAAACACAGGCTTGTCCTGCCCGAGACGGTGAGCGCGGTCGGTCGCCTGATTTTCTACGGCGGGATTCCACCAGGGATCGTAGTGAATGACGGTGTCGGCCGCCGTCAGGTTCAGGCCAACGCCACCGGCCTTCAGGCTGATCAGGAAAAGCGGCACCTCACCTTGCTTGAAGCGCTTGACTGGTGTGACGCGATCGGTGGCATCCCCGGTCAGCATGACGTATGGAATCCCAGCTTTTTCCAGCGCCGCCGCAATGAGGTCGAGCATGCTGGTGAACTGCGAGAACAGCAGGATGCGACGGCCTTCCTCGATTAGTTCGGGCAGCATGTCGAGTAGCAGATCAAGCTTGGCCGATTCCTTGATCCGGGCCGCCTGGCTGATTTTGACGAGCCGCGGATCGCAGCAGACCTGGCGCAGCTTGAGCAACGCCTCCAGCACGATGATGTGGCTGCGCGCGAGGCCTTTTGCTGCGACGGCCGCACGGACCTTTTCCTGCATGGCCGCGCGCACCGTCTCGTACAGGTCACGCTGCGCGCCTTCGAGCTCGACCGTGCGCACTATCATCGTCTTCGGGGGCAACTCGGCGGCGACCTCATCCTTGCGCCGACGCAGCATGAACGGTCGGATGCGTCGCGCGAGCAGTTCACGTCGAACAGCATCGCCGCCTTTCTCGATGGGCGTGCGCCAGCGGCGGGTGAAGTCCTGACGGGTACCGAGGAAGCCAGGCAGCAGGAAGTCAAACTGGGCCCACAGTTCGCCGAGATGGTTCTCGAGCGGCGTGCCTGTCAGGCAAAGGCGGTGTCTTGCACGCAGTTCGCGGATGGTTGCGGCGGATTTGGTGGCGGCATTCTTGACGTACTGCGCCTCGTCTAGGATCAGCAGGTGAAAGTCGTGCTTGGCAAGAACTTCCTCGTCACGCCACAGCAAGGCGTAGGTGGTCAGGATGAGATCGTGCTTGCCGATCTGGTCAAAGCGCTCGTGGCGTTGGGGCCCGTGCAGATCCAGGACGCGCAGCTTCGGCGTGAAGCGCTGCGCTTCCTCGCACCAGTTGTGCATGAGGGTCGTTGGCACGACGATCAGCGCAGGCCGGTCCAGCCTGCCACGTTCCTTTTCGGTGAGGATGTGCGCAAGTGCCTGGATGGTCTTGCCGAGGCCCATATCGTCGGCGAGCACGCCGGACAGCCCGTGTTCGCGCAGGAACTGCATCCAGGCAAGACCCTGACGCTGGTAGGTACGGAGTTCGGCCTTCAGGCCACGCGGTACCGGCACGTCTGTCACCCCAGGACCCGCCATCAAGCGCTGCGCGAGCTGCCGGATCGATGCGTCGCCGTCAAACTGCCAGCGCCCGGTCTGATCCAGCGCATGGAGCCGGGCCGCATCCCACTCGGAAATGCGCATGCCGGTGCCGAGCGAGTCGAACAGGTCGATCAGCACGCGCACGACTGGTTTAAGCCGGTCGGCACGCAGGCGAAGCCGCTCGTTGCGGTCGGTTTTCATGTCGATCGCTTCGTCGTCCGCGATGGTATCGAGCCTGCCCGACAGCCAGCGCTCATCGCGACGAAAGAGGTCTGCTAGCAGCGGCTCCAGGCGCACCGTGCGACCATTGACTGTGATGCCCATCTCGACGTCAAACCAGCCGTCGCCGGTCTGACGCAGGCTGCCGTCAATCGCTTCGATTTCGATCACGTTGTGCCGAAACTCGTCGCTCATGACGACGCGCCAGCCGCTTGCCTGTAGTGCGGGTAGCACCAGCTTCATGAGATCCGGCCAGTCGTCGACATCTTCGGGGCCGAGGATGCCATCTGGAAACGGTTTGTAACCATATGCACGGTTGGCCGGAATTTTTCTGAAGCCCGCCTTTTGCAACTCGGTCTGACGTTTCCGCTCGAGATTGGCGTCTCTTTTGATCTGGATGACCTCGCTGCCAGCAGTGCGAACGAGGGTGGTGCTGCTATTTGCAGGGATGCTGTGACCTGCGTAATCAAAACTGACCGTCGCAAAATCCAGTGGCGACACTGACCAGGTCGGCAAGGTGTCGAGAGTCAGTACGGGCGTCGCTACGGTGTCGATCACCTGCACGGACGACGCGTCGGGCGCGGGCGGCATGGGTAGGTCGGGGGCGACTTCACGCAACACATTGCCAACGAGCGCCGCCTCGTCCAGCGTGATGGCCGGCATCGACAGGAAATCCGTGACCTGTTCCGCCGGCCACGGCATGGCGAGTATGCCAGCTTCGCCAGAATGCGCGTCCACATACCAGCAGGGCTGGGTGGTCGTCAGCAACAGGGTGGCGGGTGGCTCGGCCTGCAAGACTGGCCGCACGCGCGTGTCGGGTTGCGCTTGCCAGGTCATCTTTGCGCCGCGCTCTGATCCGCAGTGCACCGGGCAGTGTGATC
This sequence comes from Cupriavidus basilensis, assembly GCF_008801925.2. NCBI lineage: Bacteria > Pseudomonadati > Pseudomonadota > Betaproteobacteria > Burkholderiales > Burkholderiaceae > Cupriavidus > Cupriavidus basilensis. The sequence goes on from NZ_CP062807.1 coordinate 62,016, forward strand.
CGGGGTAGTGGGCGCCTGCGGGAACAAAGGAAGTAAATGCACGCCCGGTGGCGATGAGCTTTTCCAGGATGGCGGCGCCGGTTGCGCCCTGCAGAGCAAAACCACCGGTATAGGCGGCATGCGAGCGGCCCAGCCACAATCCGCGCAGGATCGACAGATCCTCCTCGGAAACAAATTTCGGCGGTTCGACCAGCGCTTTCTCGACGTTCTGCCACCGATCGTCGACCGAGCGAATCGTACCGTCGGCCCCCACGCGGGCCTTGTAGAGGGAAATCTCGCAGCCGCGATACGATTGCCCGATCACATAGGCCAGGGCATGCGTGGCCTTGGCTGGTTTTTTCTTGGCAGCGGGATTGGCTGCCGTGCGTCGAGCGCGAAAATTTTCCAGCCAGGTCACCAGTTCCGCGCGCACGCCGGCGGCCGATGGCTTCGGCTGGTGCGCAAGGCCGGCGATCAACAGCGCTGCCACGTGCTTGCAGTCAACGCCGACCGGACACGTGCATTCTCCCTCCACCCACATGTCTTCGTCGATGTCGTGGAAATACGCACGCACGTCATACGGGCGCGTACGGGTGCCTTGCACCAGTCCCGCCAAGGTATCCTCGTCGATCCAGCGCAACTCCGAGACAGCGCTCGCATAGGAGCGAGCCTTGGACACCGTGTAGGAGTCCAGCCATTCCGCAATTTGGCGGGGATCGTAGGAGACAGACATCGGTTGAGGGATTCAGAGGTTGACAACGCGGGGAGCATTCTACGCGGGGAGGCTCCCGGCCGGTACGGCAGCGGCTTCCGGTTCTGACCCCGCCTGAGTGGTCTGGGCATGCCGGCGGTCATCTTCGGCGTGCAAGTAGATCCCGGTCGTCTCGATCGAGGCGTGGCGAAGGTTCTTCTGGATAAAGCGGATATCAGTGCCGGCGTCGGCCTGATGCGAAGCCGCCGAGTGCCGCAGCCAGTGCGTCGAGGCCCGGCGCAGTGTGGCCGCGCCGATCGGATCGGTTGGCTCGAGGGTGTCGGCGGCCCGGCGGAACACTTCCTTGGCAATCAGGTAGATGGCCGTCGGCGTCAGGTGCCGCTTGGCGTCGCCGGCGATGCTCATGACGGCCGGCGTGCTTTCGGCCGGCAAGGGCATGGGTGCCAGATCATGGAATGCGCGGTAGCGTGCGAAGTCGGCCATGAGGGTGTCGGAGACTGGTACCTCGCCCTCGGCGCCACCCTTGCCGATGACGTGCAGCCACCAGCGGCCGCGACGCTGGAAGAAGTCCGCCGCCTGTGCGTTGGCGGCTTCGCTTGCCCGCAATGCGGTGTGGTACAGCAGCCGGATCAGCCATCGGCTGCGTTCGTAGTGCTGGCGCTCGCGCGCGGAGGCCTGCGGCCAGGTCTCCATCGATTCCAGCACAACCTGCCAAAGCGCGTGATCGAGGTAACGTTCAATGCGGCGGGTCCGTGCCGGCATTGCCGAGGACGAGCGCCGCAGTGCAAGCGGATTGCCGGCAAGGTATCCGGCGGCCACCAGGTAATTGAGCAGCCCGCAAAGGATACCGAGGGCCTGGCGCCGGCTGCGCTCGGAAAGCGGCCCGTCGAACAGCCGCCGCGTGCCCCCGCGCCGTGGCAGGACGGGATCGACCCAGTTTGCGGACGGTGCGGCAAGAAATTGCTCGTAAATCAGGAAATCTTCGCGCGTAAGGCTCGACAGCGGCTTGCCCAGCGTGCGCGTCGCCCAGACGAGCAGCCGCACCACTTCCTTGCGGTAGCTGCGCAGCGTGTGCGGCGAGCTGGCGTACTCGGCAAGCCACAGGCGGACGGCCTCAAGGTCGGTATCGGCCGTGATCTGTCGGTTAGCGCCGCGCGCGCGATTCGTGCCGTCGTGGCCGTCCAGTGCGGCCGGCAGCATGAGGGGGACAACAGGCTCGGTGGCGGGCAGGTTCATGGACTGACGCGATTTTTCGGCAGGGTCTCGCATCGTACACCTGGGATGCTTACGATTATCGGTCTTATCGTAAATTTCTAGAAGACATCGTTATATATATAATGTGATACCATCATATACATGAAGATTTTAGTTCAAAACCCAGCTCCCGGAGCACTTTTCAGGTTTAGTTCCAATGAGCCGCATCAGCAATACCCGCTTTCGCACCCGTGAAGCCGCCGCGCGGCTCGTTGCTGCCGGCCGACGCCCACATGAACTCACCGTCGACCTGATCTACGCGGAAATCCGCCAGGGCAGCCGGACGACGATCAACGACGAACTCAAGCTCTGGAAGGATGAGCAGGCGCGCGTCGACGCCTTGAGCGCCGCACTCCCGCCCGCCGTTGCCAATGCGATGCTGTCCCTCTGGGCGCTCGCCATCGAGCACGGTGAGCAGGTCTTCGCACAGCGGGGCGAAGAGCTGGAGTCCGAAGCGGCGGCCGCCACCGCGCGCGCTGAGTCCCTGGCAACCGTCAACCTGGGGCTTGAAGCCGAAGTGAAGACGCTGCGTAGCCAGCTCGAGGACCAGCAGGCCCGGTTGGGGTCGCCTCAGAAAACGGAAAATAAAGCACGCTAAGCCGGTTGCAGCGGTCGTAGCGGCCTGAACTTGCCCGCGCCGATCTTGGCGCTGCTGCGCCAGAGGTAATCGCCGGTGAGGTTGATGTGCTCCCAACCGAGCGGCGACAGGTACTGCAACAGCGCGTCATCAACGGCATGGCCGTTGCCACGCAGCGCGTGCGCAGCCCGTTCCAGATAGACCGTGTTCCACAACACGACGGCAGCCGTTACCAGATTGAGGCCGCTAGCCCGGTAGCGCTGCTGCTCGAAACTGCGGTCGCGGATTTCACCCAGGCGGTTGAAAAACACTGCCCTGGCCAGCGCATTGCGCGCCTCGCCCTTGTTCAGGCCGGCATGCACGCGGCGGCGCAGTTCCACGCTTTGCAGCCAGTCCAGGATGAACAGCGTGCGCTCGATGCGGCCCAGCTCGCGGAGCGCCACGGCCAGGCCGTTCTGGCGTGGGTAGCTGCCGAGCTTTCGGAGCATCAGGGAGGCCGTCACCGTGCCCTGCTTGATCGAGGTGGCCAGCCGCAGGATTTCGTCCCAATGGGCGCGGACGTGCTTGATGTTGAGCGTGCCGCCGATCATGGGTTTCAGCGCGTCATAGGCGGCGTCGCCCTTCGGGATGTAGAGCTTGGTGTCGCCCAGGTCGCGGATGCGCGGCGCGAAGCGGAAGCCCAGGAGGTGCATCAGGGCGAAGACGTGATCGGTGAAGCCCGCCGTGTCGGTGTAATGCTCCTCGATCCGCAAGTCGGACTCGTGGTACAGCAGGCCGTCGAGCACGTAGGTCGAATCGCGCACGCCGACGTTCACGACCTTGGTGTGAAATGGCGCGTACTGGTCAGAAATGTGGGTGTAGAACGTCCGCCCTGGGCTGCTCCCGTATTTCGGGTTGATGTGGCCGGTGCTCTCGGCCTTGCTGCCGGTGCGGAAGTTCTGGCCGTCCGACGATGAGGTGGTGCCGTCGCCCCAGTGCTCGGCGAAGGGATGGCGGAACTGTGCGTTGACCAGATCGGCCAGCGCCGCCCCGTAGGTTTCGTCGCGGATGTGCCAGGCTTGCAGCCAAGCCAGCTTGGCGTAGGTCGTGCCGGGGCAAGACTCCGCCATCTTGGTCAGGCCCAGGTTGATCGCGTCGGCGAGGATCGTGGTCAGCAACAGGTTCTTGTCTTTGGCCGGGTCGCCCGATTTCAGATGCGCGAAATGCCGAGTGAAGCCCGTCCATTCGTCCACCTCCAGCAGCAGTTCGGTGATCTTGACGTGCGGCAGGATCATTGCCGTCTGGTCGATCAGCGCTTGGGCGGTGTCGGGTACCGCCGCGTCGAGCGGCGTGATCTTCAAGCCTGACTCGGTGATGATGGCGTCCGGCAGCTCGTTGGCCGTCGCCATACGGTTGACGGTGGCAAGCTGTGTTTCCAGCAGCGTCAGCCGGTCGTTCAGGTACCGGTTGCAGTCGGTGGCCACGGCCAGCGGCAATTCGCTGGCCTGCTTGAGGCTGGCGAATTTCGCGGGCGGCACCAGGTAGTCCTCGAAGTCCTTGAACTGGCGCGACCCCTGCACCCAGATGTCGCCGGAACGCAACGCGTTCTTCATCTCCGACAGCGCGCACAGTTCGTAGTAGCGCCGGTCGATGCCGGTGTCGGTCATGACCAGCTTCTGCCAGCGCGGCTTGATGAACTCGGTCGGCGCGTCGGCGGGCACCTTGCGGGCGTTGTCGCTGTTCATGCCGCGCAGCACCTCGATGGCGTCGAGCACGTCCTTCGCGGCGGGAGCGGCCCGCAGCTTGAGCACGGCAAGGAATTCCGGCGCGTAGCGGCGCAGCGTGGCGTAGCTTTCGCCGATGCGGTGCAGGAAATCGAAGTCCTCGGGCTGCGCAAGCTTCTGCGCTTCGGTGACGCTCTCGGCGAAGGCATCCCAGGACATGACGGCCTCGATGGCGGCGAACGGATCGCGGCCCGCCTGCTTGGCCTCGATCAGCGCCTGGCCGATGCGGCCGAACAGCCGCACCTTGGCGTTGATCGCCTTGCCGGACGCCTGGAATTGCTGCTGATGCTTGTTCTTGGCGGCGTTGAACAGCTTGCCCAGGATGCGGTCGTGCAGGTCGATGATTTCGTCGGTGACGGTGGCCATGCCCTCGATGGCAAGCGCCACCAGGGTGGCATAGCGTCGCTGCGCCTCGAACTTGGCCAGGTCGGCGGGCGTCATCTGGCCACCCTCACGGGCGATCTTGAGCAGGCGGTTCTGGTGCACCGACCGCTCGATGCCAGAAGGCAGGTCGAGCGCCTGCCACGCTTTGAGGCGTTCGATGTGTTCCAGCATGTGCCGCGAATTCGGTTTGACGGGCGATTGGCGCAGCCAGGCCAGCCAGGTCGTTTTGCCGTTGTCCCGACGCTTGAGCAGATCGTCGAGGCGGCGGCGATGCGCGTCCGACAGCGGTTCGGCCAAGGCATCGTAGATGCGCCGGTTGGCGCGGGTGATTGCTTCGGCGCTCGCCCGCTCGACGGCGTTGAGGGCAGGCAGAATGACCGACTGCTGCCGCAGGTGCTCGATCAAGGTGCTGGCCAGCACGATGCCCTTGTCGGTCTGCAAGGCCATCTCGGTCAGCAACTGGACGGCCTGCCGGTAGTGGCCCATGGTAAAGGGCTGGAAGCCGAACACCGTTTGCAGTTCGACCAGGTGCTCGCGCCGGGTCTGCTCCCGCTGCCCGTATTCGTCCCAGCTTTCGACGCTGACCTTGAGCTGGTCGGCGACCAGTTTCAACAAGGGCGGAAACGGCGGCTCATCGACGCCCAGGATGACACCAGGAAAGCGCAGGTAACAGAGCTGCACGGCGAAGCCCAGCCGGTTGGCCGGGCCGCGCCGCTGCCGGATGATGGAGAGGTCGGTTTCGCTGAACGTGTAGTGACGGATCAACTCATCCTTGGTGTCCGGCAACGCCAGCAGGCTTTCGCGCTCGGCGGCGGACAGGATTGAACGACGTGGCATATTTACTGATCCGTTCTCAAGTATTGATACAGGGTTTCGCGACTGATTCCGAATTCACGAGCCAGCTTGGTCTTTTGCTCGCCAGCCTCGACACGTTGGCGCAGTTCGGCAATACGCTCAGACGACAGGGATTTCTTCCTGCCACGGTAGGCCCCGCGCTGCTTGGCGAGCGCGATGCCCTCGCGCTGCCGCTCGCGGATCAAGGCGCGTTCGAACTCGGCGAACGCGCCCATTACCGACAGCATCAGGTTCGCCATCGGCGAGTCCTCGCCGGTGAAGGTCAAATGCTCCTTAAGGAACTCGATGCGTACGCCGCGCTGGGTGAGGCCCTGCACCAGGCGGCGCAGGTCGTCGAGGTTGCGCGCCAGACGATCCATGCTGTGCACCACGACCGTGTCGCCTTCGCGCACGAAGGCGAGCAGCCGTTCCAGTTCGGGCCGCCGTGTGTCCTTGCCCGACGCCTTGTCGGTGAACACTTTATCCACCTGGATCTGTTCGAGCTGCCGTTCTGGGTTCTGGTCGAAGCTGCTGACGCGGACGTAACCGATGCGCTTGCGCTTCGAAGCGTTGATAACACTCCAACCCGCAGAAGTGCTCGACGTATTCCGCGCCTTCCGGGGTGAAGGCGGCATCGAGCGGGATTTCCTTGCAGCACACGCAGCAACTGGTGGTGGTCGAGTCACTTGCATTCATGGTGGCACCCCTCCATTGACTGACGAAGACGGCGAATGCCGCCGCCGGCATTGGCTTCGCGAACAGGAAGCCTTGTCCTGTGTCGCAGTCCGCTTGTCGCAATAGATCAAGACTCGCCGATGTTTCCACGCCTTCAGCCACCACATCCATGCCCAGCCCGTGCGCAAGCTGAATCACGGTGTGCACGATGGTTTGGTCGCGGCGGTCGTTGGCGAGCCCGGCGACAAACGATTGGTCGATCTTGAGCGTGCTGATTGGGCAGCACTTCAGATGTTGCAGACAGGAATACCCCGTCCCGAAGTCATCGGCGGCGAAGCGCACACCGATCTGCCGCAAGGCGTCCAGGGCGGGGAAGATCGCCGGATCACCAAACGCGACCGATTCGGTCAGCTCGATTTCGAGATACTCGGCGGGCAACTCGGCATCAGCCAGCACGCCCTTTACCCACCCGTCGAAGTCCGGTCCCACTTGGCTCGCCGAAACATTGACGGCCAGCCGGAACGGTCGCCATGCCAGCATTCGCCAGTCACGCATCTGGCGGCAGGCTTCGCCCAGCACCCAAGCGCCGATTTCAGGCATCAGGCCGGACGATTCGACCACGGGCAGGAACTGGCCCGGTGGCAATAGTCCAAGCGTCGGATGACGCCAGCGCAACAGGGCTTCCGCGCCGACAATCCCACCACTGCGCAGATCGACGACGGGCTGGTAGTGCAGTTCAAGCTGCCCGCGCTCGACCGCTTGGGCCAGTTCCGGCGTCGTCCATCCATCCGGCCGGAAAGCGCTCATTCTCTTTCCCTGAATGCCCGCAACGCCCGCGACAGGGACAGAAGGAACAGGCCGGTCAAACCGAGCGCCGCGATGACCCAATGCTCGCCGAGGAAAGCACCGGCGGTTGTGCCGGCCAGCACGACAGCGAGGATGGGCAGGTGGCAGGGGCAAGTCAGCACAGCCAGTCCGCCCCACAGGTAGCCGGTGATCGGTTTGTGCGTCTCGGACGGCAAGCGCTCGGGGTTGTTCATGGCAGACTCTCCGCGTGCTGTGCCGGCTCGGTCGGCAGGGTGGCCAACTGCACTTCCAGATCGGCCAACGCTTCGCGCCGACGCTCGACGAACTGACGCAGCAGGGCAAGCTGCGCGGCCGCTTCGTCGCCGTCCGCCGCATCCAGCGCCCGGCACAGCCGCGCCAGCGCGTCGAGGCCGATGCCCGCCTCGAAGGCCGCCCGCACGAAGCACAGCCGTTGCAAGGCGGCGTCATCGAACAAGCCGTAGCCGCCTGGTGTGCACGCCACCGGGCGCAGCAATCCGCGCAGCAGGTAGTCGCGCACGATATGCACGCTCACCCCGGCATCAAGAGCCAGCCGGGACACCGTGTAGGCGTTCATTGAACACCTCCTTTTTCTCACCCGGCGCAGCAGGAAAGCTGCTTCACATCCTTGTTGAAGGTCTGCGCCGCGAGCTTCAACCCCTCGACCATCGTCAGGTAGGGGAACAACTGGTCGGCCAGTTCCTGCACCGTCATGCGGTTGCGAATGGCCAGAGCCGCCGTCTGGATCAGTTCACCCGCTTCCGGCGCGACCGCTTGTACGCCGATCAGCCGATGGCTGCCTTCCTCGATAACCAACTTGATGAAGCCGCGTGTGTCGAAGTTGGCGAGCGCACGCGGCACGTTGTCCAAGGTCAAGGTGCGGCTGTCGGTCTCGATCCCGTCGTGGTGGGCTTCCGCCTCGCTGTAGCCCACGGTCGCCACTTGCGGATCGGTGAACACCACGGCCGGCATTGCGGTCAGGTCGAGCGCCGCATCGCCGCCGGTCATGTTGATCGCGGCACGGGTGCCGGCCGCTGCCGCCACATAGACGAACTGCGGCTGGTCGGTGCAGTCGCCGGCCGCGTAGATGTTCGGGTTGCTCGTGCGCATGCCTTGGTCGATGACGATGGCACCTTGCGCATTGACAGTGACCCCCGCTGCGTCCAGCGCGAGGCTGCGCGTGTTCGGTGTCCGACCGGTGGCAACCAGCAGTTTGTCGGCGCGCAATTCACCGTGCGTGGTGGTCAGCACGAATTCACCGTCCATATGGGCGACCTGGCTGGCTTGCGTGTGCTCCAGCACCTCGATGCCCTCGGCACGGAAAGCGGCTGTCACCGCCTCGCCGATGGCCGGGTCTTCACGGAAGAACAAGGTATTGCGCGCCAGGACCGTGACCTTGCTGCCCAGCCGGGCAAAGGCTTGCGCCAGCTCCAGCGCCACCACCGACGAGCCGATTACGGCAAGGCGTTCGGGAATGGTGTCGCTCGCCAGGGCCTCGGTGGAAGTCCAGTAGGGTGACTCTTTCAAGCCCGGAATCGGCGGGACCGCCGGGCTGGCACCCGCGGCGACCAGGCAGCGGTCGAACATCACGACGCGCTCGCCACCCTCGTTCAAACGGACGGTAAGGCTCTGGTCGTCCTTGAAGCGCGCCTCACCGTGCACAACGGTGATGGCCGGATTACCGCCCAGGATGCCTTCGTACTTGGCGTGCCGCAGTTCGTCGACGCGGGCCTGCTGCTGGGCCAGCAGCTTACTGCGGTCAATCGTAGGCACAGTTGCCGCAATACCGCCATCGAACGGGCTTTCCCGGCGCAGATGGGCGATGTGGGCGGCGCGGATCATGATCTTGGACGGCACACAGCCGACATTGACGCAGGTGCCGCCGATGGTGCCGCGCTCGATCAGCGTGACCTGCGCGCCTTGCTCGACGGCCTTCAGCGCCGCCGCCATCGCGGCTCCACCGCTGCCAATGACCGCTACCTGCACCGGGGGCTCGTTGCCACTGTGCTTTTCGGCGGCGGCCATCCATCCCCGCACCTTGTCGAGCAGTCCGACGCGGTTGTCCGCCAGTGGCGCATCGGCTAGCGTTGCCTTGTAGCCCAGTCCGGCCACGGCGGCAGTCAGCGCGTCCGGCGATGTGCCCGGCACGATGGCGAGTTGCGCTGTGCCCTTCGGATAGGACACCAGCGCCGACTGCACGCCTGGCACTTTTTCCAGCGCTTCCTTGACGTGCGCCGCGCACGAGTCGCAAGTCATGCCGGTGATTTTTAGATGGGTCATGCAACAGATCCTTTATCGTTTGTGGCGCCAGACAATGACGTCCGTTGTGCTGCGGTGCCGTTTTCAGTGACTCACTGCTTGACGCTGGACGGATAGCCCGCGTCTGCGGTTGCCTTGGTCAGCTTCTGCACGCTGGTCTTGGCATCGTCGAAGGTGACGACCGCTTGGCGTGTCTCGAAAGTCACGTCAACTTTGCTGACGCCTTCGACCTTGGAAATCGCCTTCTTGACAGTGATCGGGCAGGCGGAGCAGGTCATGCCCGGTACGGACAGCGTGACGGTCTGGGTGGCGGCCCAGACGGGGGCAACAACGGCGGCGAGGGCGAGGGAGGCAAACAGTTTCTTCATGGTGAACTCCGATCAGTAGAAAAATGGCATGACGTAGGGAAATCCGAGCGCGACCAGAACCAGCGCGGCCACGATCCAGAAAATGAGCTTGTAAGTAGCTCGCACTTGGGGAATCGCGCAGACCTCACCCGGTTTGCAGGCCGCTGCCTGCCGGTAGATGCGCCGCCAGGCGAAGAACAACGCCACCAGCGCCACGCCGATAAAGATGGGGCGATAGGGATCCAACACCGCCAAGTTGCCGATCCAAGCGCCGCTGAACCCCAAGGCGATCAGAACCAACGGCCCGAGGCAGCAAGCCGAGGCGAGGATGGCGGCAAGCCCTCCAGTGAAGAGCGCGCCGCGCCCGGTTTTTGGTTCAGACATGCGCTTGTCCTTTCGAATTGAAATTGGATAGCGTAACCTTACTTCCGTACTCATGTACGGAGTCAAGCGATATGGAAAACAATTTGGAGAACCTGACCATTGGCGTTTTCGCCAAGGCGGCCGGGGTCAATGTGGAGACCATCCGTTTCTATCAGCGCAAGGGCTTGTTGCTGGAGCCTGACAAGCCCTATGGCAGCATCCGCCGCTATGGCGAGGCGGATGTAACGCGGGTGCGCTTCGTGAAATCAGCCCAGCGGCTGGGCTTCAGCCTGGATGAGATCGCCGAGCTGCTGCGGCTGGAGGATGGCACCCATTGCGAGGAAGCCAGCAGTCTGGCCGAGCACAAGCTCAAGGACGTGCGCGAGAAAATGGCTGACCTGGCGCGCATGGAGGCCGTGCTGTCTGAGTTGGTGTGCGCCTGCCATGCGCGAAGGGGGAACGTTTCCTGCCCGCTGATCGCGTCACTACAGGGTGGAGCAAGCTTGGCAGGTTCGGCTATGCCTTAGCGTGCTTTATTTTCCGTTTTCTGAGACGACCCCCAATACACCGATGCCGGGGATCTACGCATTGATCCCTTGCCTTGGCGCGGCCCTGGTCATCGCATTTGGTGAGCGTGCCAGCAGGGTAGGGAAGCTGCTGACGAATCGTGCAGTGGTCTACGCCGGGAAGCTCTCGTACACGCTCTACCTTTGGCATTGGCCGGTTCTGTTTGCACTGCGCAGATTCCACTTGACGTCCGACGCTTGGACGCTCGTTGGTATTCTCTTTTGCGCGGGGCTGGCCATGGCTACTCACCATTGGATTGAGGAGCCTATACGCCGGCGGAACTGGACGAACCGAAAGACGGCGCTGGTGCTGTTTGTAGCGCCTGTATGCGCGCTTGGGTGCCTGCTGCCGATCGCGAAAGCAACGGACAATTTCGCGGCGTTCTACCCGAAGGACCTTCGCGCCAGCTACGAGCAAACGGGGCACTCAGTGTTCCAAGGCAAGCGCGCTGACGCCTGCTGGAACAAAGTCGAGTTGACTGACCCGTCAACATGCTGGCTCGGACAGGCTGCTGCTTCCCCCACGGCGATCTACTGGGGAGATTCGCATGCGTACCATCTCGTCCCTTTCATCGACCAGCTAGGCAAAGAGTTCGGGCTCTCAATTCATGACGTCACGCTCTCCATGTGCCCGCCGATCGGACGAGGTCCCGCTCGAGCCGGCAATCCGGCCTTCCAGGCGCATCGAGAGGAGTGCCTGCGGCACAACGAAGCAGTCTTCAGCTACGTGCTTGCTCATCCGGAAATCAACCATGTCATCATGGCGGCCGTCTGGCAAGGCTATGTGGGTGTCCAAGGCGCTACGGAACCCAATACCCATGGGTTCCTGCCAGGCGATACGTACTTCCATGACACGGTTGCCAAACTGCTTGCCGCTGGGAAGCGCGTGGTTCTGCTGGACGATGTACCGATCGTGCCGGCTGAGCTTGAGAACTGCATCTCGAATCGGCTATATGGGGTAGGGGCGGACAGCGATTGCACCTATGCGGAATCGCGCGCACGCGAGGACCACAAGGTAGCCGAAAAGCTGCTGGCAGACCTGAAGCAGCAGTTTCCGAGCATTTCGATCGTCCACACCTACGATGTCCCTTGTGACGGCGGCAGGTGCCAGTTGCAGTTGTTCGGTGTCGCCCTATACCGTCACAACGACACCGGCCACCTCGGGCAAGGCGGAAGCGAGATCTACTATCGCGCATACCGGGCGAAGCACTCCGGAGAGTTGGAGGACATTTTTGGCGAGCGTGGCACGACGAAATAATTTCATCAAATCGCCGACGCCGATCAGCTGGCCAGCGGTCCTGCAGCTGCTCGCGCCACTTGGTTGAGATCCCTTGAATCCCTTACGCTGTCTTAGGTTTCAACGAGGATGAAGGCTGTGACGTACCTTCAAACATTTTGATGGATACCGGCAGCGATTCGCATTCACTCGCCCTCATAGGCAGCGCGCCATATGGCCTCTGCCAGTCCTCGCCAGCCCATGCTTTCAGCCGCCCTTTGCACGGGGGGAGAACGGAATACTTTCTCGAAGATGGCGGGCTCTGGCAACGCTCGTGGGCGTTCGAGCAGAGTGCGCAATTCGTGCCGCGCCTCTTCAACAGCGTCACCTGCCGCCCTGCCGGCAGCATTTTCCCAGCCACTGAATCCGCCAGAGCCTTCGGCGAGTTCGTCCAGGGCGTCCAGCAGGCGCTGGGCGGCTTGACCAACGGTAGGAAAGGGGAAAGGCTCGGCGCCGTCCCGTGCGGGAAACTGGCAGCCGGCGGAGTGTTTGCTGTTGCCCATGGTCCACTTTTTCGATGACTGTATAAATATACAGTATCGATGAATGGCGCCGATGGCGCCACCTAGAGATCGCGCGGCGGGGCGCGATATCCGCCGCCCCCATCAGGGCCCCCTTGGCCAAGCGCGACCCCGATGCTCCTAAACACCAGTACATGCGAGAATTGACGTATTCCACACTCGACGCTGTCGCTCATGGACCAGAGCATTCACGACCAGATCCTAGCCGGTGAAATCACCGCACTGACTATCGACACGTCGGTCTTTGAGAAGAATGGCCTCGCGCTTGAAAGCGGGCTACTTGCCCAACTGGTCCAATTTCAGGGAAGCGACATCGCCCTCGTCATCCCGAACACTGTGGCAAACGAGGTGAAGCGACACCTAGCCCGTAACGCCGCTGACGCGACTAAAGCCTTACGGAATGCACTGCAATCCGTCGCGAGGCATCAGGCGGTGAGCACGGCGCATCAGACACAGCTAGACGCGCTCATCGGCGACGCCATAAAGAATGACGAACAGCGTGCCCGAAGCAGGTTCGATGAGTGGGCTGAACGTGTTGGCGTAGAGGTGATTGATGAGGCAGACTTCGCGTCGATTGGTGAGGTAATGCGCCGCTACGAGCAGGGCGAGCCGCCGTTTGCCGAAACGGGAGACAAGAAGCACGAATTTCCGGATGCGGTGGCGCTGTCGACGCTTGAAGGCTGGGCGGAAGAAAAGGACACACGGATATTGGCGGTGGCTCAGGACAAGGACTGGCAGCGTTACGGCGCCCAATCGGTTCGCGTCGTGGTAGTCGATGACCTGGCCGATGCGCTCGCCGCCATGCAGCGCTGGACGGAGGTTGCCGACCCCTCAGTCCGGTTGGCCGCTCAGTTTGCTGCCGGCGATGCGATCGGATTACGGGCAGCGGTCCTGGAGGCGGCACGACATCAGGTTGACCAGTTCAGTTTTGATGTGGAGGCGGATTCCCAGTTCTCCGTCGAGGAAGATGATGTCGAGACTTCCGTTGAGGATGTCAGTCTCGATATTCCAGACGCGACGGGCGCCACGCTGGATACGGTATCTCACAGTGAAGGTCAGGCTGTAATTAGGGTATGTGGGACCGCCACCGTCTCGGTAACTGTGAGCTTCAGCTTTCAGAAGTGGGATGGCGTGGACCGTGAGTACATGGACATGGGCACCGCGGAATTGACCGAAACTGCCGAAGTCGAGTTCGCTGCTCTTGTCACCGTTGACACCAACGAGGGATTGACGATCGACGACGTCGAGATCCTACCCACGGCTCACAATCTGTATTTCAATGACATCGAGCCGGACTGGATGAATGATCCGGACAACTACGACACCTACGAACAAGAGTGAGGCGACAACTATGCTGCGGGCTTCCGGCTCTTCATGCTCGCGCTGTCTGTAGATCTTGTACCTGAGGCGAAGTCCGGCTAATTCGCGCATCTTTTCACTACAGCTCAGCTAATTCCGGTTCCTCACACTTCGCGCCGAAAACGCCCCGGTGGCGTCGCACCTGGCCGCTTTATCTTGAACCAATCTGAATGGCCGTCGCCGCCCACGTAGGGACTGCCGACGCGCTTGGCCACCACCCCCTCCATTTGAAGCGCCAGGACGGCCTGGTAGAGCCATTCGCCATCGTCCACGTCTTCAACGTACAGCAGGCCCTCCTTAATGGGCTCGAGCAGCTTGCGAAGTCTCAACTTGCGAGTCTCGAAGGGTAGGCCGCGAAGGTCTTTGCCACGAAGGGCCAATAAGTCGAAAACGCAATAAACCGCCAGCGGATCACCCGCAGCCAAGCCGCGCCGTTTGGCGCGAGCATGTAACTTGGCAAAGTCAGACCGCCCCACTTCGTCCAGCACGGCGATTTCGCCGTCTAGTATGGTAGCTGGCGGTAGCCTCGCCAAGATTGGAAGCACCTCGGGAAACCACCTGGTGCAGTCAGTGCCGTGACGCGTCTTGAGCGCTGGCACAGTGGTCGAGGCCAGCATCCGGTACCCATCGAACTTGAATTCATAGCGCCAGTCACCACGGGTCGGCAAGGCCAGCGCCTTGCGCGCCAGCATGGGTGTGACCTCGGCCAGCTGCAGCGCCCCTTCGCGGGAGGCCATGGCGTTAGCCCGGCACGTTGCGCGGGTCGTTCCTGTAGCTGTTCCGCATACGGATCTGACTGTCGCGTCCGAGCACCAGCAACTCGCACTTCTCGCGCCTGGCCAATTCGATGCCCGCGGCGACTACCTCGGCCTGGTCGGAGTGGTGCGAGCCCGCGCCCGTCGCCCCTTCGAGTTTTACGTCCCGGTCGTCGTGGTGGGATAAGACATGAACATTTGCGGTGGTCATGACTCTCTGCCTCCTGTGGTTCTCTTCCAGTGTTGGCTGGAGTACGGGTCCTGCGCCATCGGAATGTGTCCGACACGAGTGCCGCGCCAATACTTTTTTTATAGTATTGTTTCGCATGTGATAAATGGACAGACGACTATGCAGCCTCATACCGTTCTCAACCTTAGCCTCCACCCGTCAGACCACGAGCATTTGCTCAATGCGGCCAACGCCGCAGGCTACTCTGTGGATGAGTATGCGCGCTTAGTGCTGCATAGGGCCAGTACCGCAACTCTCGAACTTGTCCAGCAACCCCAACAGGGGGCGAATCGTTCACCCGATGAACAAGCAACGGTCGAGCCGTCTGTGCGAAATCTGCACGACCTGCTATCCTTGGTGCACAAGTACACTTGAATTGAATCTATGGCTGCACAGAAGGATAACGGCGAAGTCCTGCGCGAACTGATTGAGCAGGCCCAACTTACGCAGGAAGAGGCACTTACGCTTGTCAACGAAGGGCAGGCTTTTCCTATTGCCCTGTCCACCTGGAAGTCATACCTCGCAGCGCAAGATAGCCGCCGGCGGCGCAATTGTCCTGAGGTGGTGATTCGGCACGCTGAGCGGGTTCTTAGTGCCTCTGGCGCCACAACCGAATAAGTGCCATTTCGGTCATTTCCAACGTTGGAAATAGGGCTATCGCAGAACTCTGTCCGCGGCCCTCGCTCCAAGAGGTACCTGGCTTCGATTAGACAAACTAGGTCGGCTTTGCCATACTCTGAATAGAGTGAAAATCATGGTCACGTTAGCTCAATACCCTCAACTGCGAATGCTGGTCTGGAATCGTCCCGGTACAACCCGCGTGGATGATCGGGAAGCGTTCGCCCTCTATGAGGCTAATTGGCGACATGTGGATCAACAGCACATGACCCGTCCTGAGCGCGACCTTGTTCGCCGGCTGACCAATCAATTCGGAAACGGGGTCCTTCTTGTATAACCGAGAACATCACCAGCGGATCGCTAAACTGCTGTCCCAACTCGACGGTTCATTTTTGCGAGAATGCGATACTTATTTTGGTGGCGGTACGGCCATTGTTCTTTCTCCGGGGGCCGATGAGTATCGCGAATCGGTCGACGTAGACTTTATGGTCGGTTCCTCCGAGGGTTATCGGAAGCTTCGAGAAGCCATCCGCGAGAAGGAAGGGCTCCAAGGCGTTGCCGCGCAGGGTCAAAGAATTGAATTGCTACGCGACGTGCGGACCGACCAATATGGCGTCCGGACGTTCGCAGTGATCGATGGCGTTCCTCTCAAGATCGAGTTCGTTCATGAGGGGCGTATCAAGGTCGTCGGGGCACCAAGCCCATTGATGGGCGTGCCGGTCCTCTCGCGGGAAGACATGTATGCGGAGAAATTGCTCGCAAACGACGACCGCCAGGGCGACATCCAGAGCATGTATCGGGACATCATCGACCTGGGCATGATGGTGGAGAAGTGGGGAAGCATCCCCACTGCAGCTGTCGAGAAGGCTATGGGTGCCTATGGGAAAGCCATCATTTCCTCATTCGCGAAAGCCACAGAGAAGCTCTCGAGCGATCGACCATTGATGCTGGAATGCCTCTCCAGTATGAAAATGGCGGATGACCTCGCGGATCGCATCCCCGCGTTGCTTCAGGCCGAGCTCCTGCGCCTCCAACCGGAGCGGGAGCGGATTGCTCCGCCGCCGCCGGCGGACGAGATCATTGCCGCGTCACCCGACCTTCAGCAGTTTCTGGCCACCACGAGCCGGAGTGTCCAGCATGGCAATTACGAATCCGGCCAATATGCGGGTCGCATCCTGTGGGGCAATGACAAGTGCTGCGTCCAGGATCTCGGACGCAACACCGTCGTTATCCACCCCACAGAGCATTGGCATGCTTCCCCGCCAGTTGGCACCTATGTCAAGGTGAAATACCAACACACCATTGCCGATTGGAAGGCAGTCGACCGGGACTCGGACCGCTCCCACACTCGCTAGGTTTCCAACGTCAGAAAGCCGCCCGCTAGGAATTGACAGAAGTGCACAAGTGCACCTAACATTGCCATTGCGCGGGAATGCGCGCGAGGAGGCACAGGCCTCCCGCTGTCAATACCACCTAGGATGCAAATGACCAAAGAACAACAGGCCGCCTACGATACGCTCCTGAAAGGGTTGCAGCAGAAGCTCCTGAGCGTATCGAGGGCTCTGGACGACACCCCCTACGAAAGCCCCAAATACGATGAGCTCACCGCGAGTTTGACCAGAATCACCGAAAGCCTCGCGAAGCTCGATGACGTGGGCAATACCCTTCGAGGCTAACTGCACCGCGGATTGCGCGATGGATATCCAATTGCACGGGGGTGGCCGTTGGGCTATGTCAGGACCTCAGCAACGATGGTCGGGCGACGACCAGATGCAAACGGCCGTATTCGCGGGACAGGAAATGATCGCAGTCGCCGACGATTTCGGCGGATATCGACTCACCTACTTGGCCTATGAGGCACGGGGCTTCCTGACTATTGATGGCGCGAAGGAAAGTGCCTCGGAGTTTGCGAGTCGCGTTCTGGCGCGAATGGCCTCGATGATTGCTCCATAGACGTTGGTGTCAAGGCCCTCAAGGGCCAACAGAAAAGAGAGTGCCATGCACCTACAACTCGTGATTAGCCCGTCGCACTTCGTTGACCGCTACGATCGTCGGGTTCTTACCGACGCGGGCCAGCCAGGTATGGACGGCAAGGAAGGGGCCGGATCGACGACTGAGGTATATCGAAACCGGGTTGCAGCGGCGATTTACGCCAACTGCGACCACTTGGACAATGCCCAACTGGATGAGATTGTCGCCTGGCTGCAAATCTACAAGCAAAGGAATGGGGGAGCCGAGTGAAATGAATGCGCGGAGAGATGGCTGGACTTTCAATTTCGCGCGCACCGGGTACGTGTGCATGAGCAGTTGGCAAACGAGTTGATCACTTGTGCCCGACAAGGCTACGACCGACAGAAAGCATCCTCGGTGGATGCGATGTAACGCCCCACAGGGTCAACAGGGCCAAGAGGCTCAGAAAGGAGAAAAGTGGACAAACCGAACAATGAATTTACTATTTCCGAGGGTTGCGAATATCTGACGGTCAAGGCTGAAAAAGCTACACATATCATTCCCGTGCTTGAGGTGAAGGGAATCCGGGCGGAGCGTGCAGCAGGCTCCCATATCTACTGGTGGCAGCTCGTTATCGACACCTCTCAGGGTAGAGTCGTTCTAAAGGCGTTCGGCGGCAGCAGAGCAGACGCAGACGAGAAAGGCAGAGAGGAAGTGGACAAGGCGGCCAAGGAATTGGCTGACCGTCTGTATGCCAGATAGGGCCCGAAGCGATTCTAAGGATTGATAGCGCGCCGTCGTGGGGTAGCAGAGAGCGCCCCACAAAGGCGCAGCAAGAGGATGCATCCCAATTGAAGAGGCAACTCGGTTGCCTGGAATCACCAGGCAGGGCGAGAAATGTAAAAGCCATGAAGCGAATTGTTGAAGATCAGGGCCGAACAAGGATCAAGCGGGTGCCACTTGCTGAGCGCAACGCAGGGCAGTCCTGGTGGCGCCGATGGCTCTTGGCTCTGGCTGAGAGCTTAGCTTTGTCTGGTAAGTCTCACTAATCGGAAAAGGAAAACGCCCCAACGGAGCCGAGGAGCCATATGACAACCAATCCGATCAAGAGCGCCACACTATTACTTCCGCCGCGCAGCGGCATGTCCTATGCCGTGTTGAGGCCCACGCTGCGGCAGTTGCTCGAGCCAGCGCAACGGCAGCTGAACACCTTGGCCACCGGGCACCCGAGCGGCTGGATCACGCCGCAGGCCACGGGACTGGGCTTCGCCCAATCGCGCCGGCCCGCCGGCGTGTCGATGGTGCCGACGGCTCCGCTGTGCGCCGTGGCCGCTGCGGTCGCGCAGTTGTAGACAGAACACCGAAACCCGCTCTCGGCGGGTGTTTTTTGTCCGCTTGTCCATGCCGACAACTGGCATTGAAGGAAAACGCCCATCGTGGGTAGCGAGAGAGCATGCCCTCAGTGGCAAAGGAGAAAGGCCGATGGACGGATTCCAGAAAGAGGTGCGCATGTACCCGCGCACGCCTGACGAGGTGGCCCGCGAAGCCGAGGCAGCACGGGCTCGCGAGAGCGGCCTCCTGTATGCCGGTGCGGAGGGACTGGATACGCTCAAGGCCCACATGCGCACGCTGTACCGTGAGCGCAAGGAAGGCACGGGAGAGGGTTACGGGCACGAGTTCTTTCGGGGAATGTTGCACGGCTTGGCCCTGGCCGATGCCATGGACGCGCAGGTGAGCGTGGGTATCCACGATTTCATCAAGGTTTGGGGCTACATCACAGATTGACCAGTTGAAGGATAACGCGCCATCAGGGGTAATCCGACCATAGGAAATGGTATGGAAGATTCAGTTTCAGTACTGCGTCAGGCTCTTCTATTCGCTGCGCTCGTTACGGTCGGGCTCCCGCTGATCGTGATGGGGCTTGTACGAATTTGGGAAGGGCCAAAGCTGGTCAAGCGCCACGCCATGATCGCCGGGCAATTGCGCCAGGTTGAACTGCGCAAGCGTGATTTGGACCGCGCCATGGTGGGCCGCTCTGTGCAGGTTCGCCTTTACGACGAATACGGCGAGCCTATATGGGCCGAAGGCCTGGGCTGGCACGTGAGGCGACTGCAAAAAGGCTCGCTAGGCATGGCCTGAAACCTCGAACAGAAAACGCCCCTTAGAGGGGCACAGGCGGCCAAGGAGGGCCAAATGCCGACTGACGAAGATATTTGGGCCATCACCACCGGCGACGCTCTGGAGGCGCTGGACACATTGCACATGGAGGACGACGGTGTCGTGGCCTTCACCAAAGGACGTCGCTACCGTGTTATCAAGGTTATTCCGCTGCGTGAGCCGGCTGCAGCCGTTGTGATTGATGACACGGGACGCGAAAACAAGATCGAACCGGACTTCCTGGCCAACTTCCGACACGTCCGCGTAACAAGGTGAGCACCGTTAGCGGTAGCTGGCATCGAGTGAAAACGCCCGGCACGGGAATTTGGAGAGGAACAATCCATGAAACGAGTCACGATCAAACAAGCTGCAGAAGCCGCCCCACTCATATTGGCGCTGGCCCTAGTGTTGGCCGCCTTTGTCGTGTTGGCCATCAATTTTGAGAGGGAGCCATTCAGAGCATGGGGTGGAGCGATGGGCTTGGGTGGCGCTGGTATGTTGTGCTTTCTCTATTTCGTCAGCCGACAGCCCGGAGGAGCCGAGTCAATGAACGCCGGCCAGGATTAGCAAAAACGCCCCGGGTGGGCAGCAGAGAAAACGCCCCCAGGGGACACCACCGGCCCCGCCAGCAGGTGCAATTCGGGCCGCGTGCGGCTACTATAGGAGCCCGCCCGCGAATCGTTCGGGGCGATGATCGTGAATGGAGTATCTGTCATGGGTGGTTATGTAGAAGAAGAACCCACGAGCCCTGAAGACCATGCGTGGAACGAGGCCAAAATCAAACTTGGGCTCGCGGGCGTTCCTGATGATGAGCTCGGTGAGGACGCGGTAGCGACCGTGACCGACTTGGCCAAGCAGTACCTTCCGAAGCGCTGAAACCAAAGAAGGCCGCCCCCGGGCGGCTTTTTCGTATCCCGTCTCCTTGCCGATAACTGGCAGTGAAGGAAAACGCCCCCTGCAGGGCATCCAGGCGCGTCCCATGCGCCCCGCGCCGGCAGCCGCAACGAAGGAAATCAAACGATGACGAGCCGTTCACCGATCCTCACCAACAGGGATCATAAGAACCTGGACGAGTTCTTGGGCCATGCGCTCGAAGACTTCAAGGCCGGCGTGATTACCAAGAATCAAGCCATCGGCGGTCTGGTCCAGATGATCGCGGCAGTAGACCAAGGCAATCTTGGAGAAGCAAGAAATTGGGTCGAGCAGGGCCGCAAGCTGCTGCCCGAGTGTGCCAAGTAGGGAAAACGCCCCGAGCAGGGGTGGTGGCAGCAAAGAAGACCTAAAAACGGAAGCAAGTAAATGAATCTGACTCCCCAACAGCACCAAGAGCATATTGAAAAGCTGAAACGTTATCGGGACGATTGGCAGACTGTGGCGGCCAGCGCTGCCGCTGAACGAGATCGGCTGCTCGATCTGGCTAGCCGAGGCGCCAGTCTAGGCCATGACGTAGAAGCGGACATTCTGCAACGAGCCGCCGAGCAAAAAGACGCGCTGGCGCGAAAGGCACATGAAGCCCAGATCTACATGGAGTCCCAGTTGGGCCATGCGCAAGCCGGCCTCTGACATATCACGCGATCAAGAGCCGCCTCCGGGTGGCTTTTTTGCCACCCGTCTCCATGCCGATAACTGTTATTATCGGCATGACGTTTCAGGTGGCAAAAAGGGTCGGTACAGATTTGCATCAGACCCGATACGAACAAAAACAAGCACTTAGGAGAAGTCGATGGCGTGGGTAAAGGCAAACGGCTGGCGGTTGTTCGTGGCAATGTGGATGGTCTGGGCAACCTGGACGCTGCACGCCGTTTCGGTGGACGCCGCCGACGCGGAAAGCGCCGTGCGCCACCTGCGACCGGTGAGCTTGCCCCCGCAAAACGAATCCCTTGCTGAGGTTAAACTGAAGCAAGGAGAGATGTGATGACAAGCAAGACAAAGCGGGCGCAGTACACGCTGGAATTCAAGCTGGAAGCGGTACGGCTGGTGAAGAGCGGGCAGAGCATGGCAGTGGTTAGCGCGACCCTGGGCATCAGAGCGCAGACGCTGCATAACTGGGTCAAGGCGGAGCGGGAAGGCAAGCTGACTGGTGCGGGTATGAAGCCGGTCAGCCCGGAGCAGATGGAGCTGGCCCGGCTTCGGGCGGAGGTGGCGCGCTTGAAGATGGAGCGCGATATTTTAAAAAAAGCCGCAGCATACTTTGCGAAGGAGTCGGTGTGAGGTATGCGTTCATCGAGCGAAACCGACGTTACTGGCCGGTCTCGGTCCTGTGTGAGCTGTTAGGGGTCAGCCCCAGCGGCTATCACCAGCGCAAGCAACGCACAGTAAGCACCGACAGGCCAGATAGAGGCCGACTCAGTGACGATGCCTTGTTGGCCCACATCAAGGCGATTCACGCCGGGGTCAAGGGGGAGTACGGCTGGCCGCGCATGTGGAAGGAACTGCTGGCGCGTGGGGTGCGGGTGGGCAAGGAGCGTGTTCGCAAGCTGATGGCGCTGCACGGCATCCGTGCCCGCCACAAGCGCAAGTACATCGCGACAACCAACTCGAACCACGATTTGCCGGTGGCCCCCAATCTGCTGCAACGCGACTTTAGCCCAGCAGCACCCAATCAAGTCTGGACGAGCGACATAACCTATGTGGCGACCGCCGAAGGCTGGCTCTACCTGGTGGTCATCATCGACCTGTTCAGCCGGCAGGTGGTTGGCTGGTCGATGCAACCACACATGAAGGCCGAATTGGTCACGGACGCGCTGCGCATGGCCTGGTTCCGGCGCCGCCCGGAAGCCGGTGTGATTGTGCACACCGACCGGGGAAGCCAGTATTGCAGCCATCTGTTTCAAGACGCCCTGAAGGCGTATGGCATGCGCTCGTCAATGAGCCGCAGGGGCGATTGCTGGGACAACGCGCCGACTGAGAGTCTGTGGGGGTCGTTGAAGGTCGCTCGCCTGCACGGTCGCCAGTTCGCTACCCGCCGCGCCGCAATGGACGAGGTAATTGACTGGCTTGGCTTTTATAATGCCAGCCGACTCCACTCGACGCTGGGCTACGTCAGCCCCATGACGTTCGAGAAAAACTGGTCCGCAGCTCAGCAACACCGGGCTGCCTAATTCCCTCGGTTATGGGATTCGTGGAACAGGGGCAAGGTCACGGATGTGCAGGACATCGCCGACCGGGTGGAGCGTATCGCCGCCGTGTTGCGCGCGCGTTAGGAGGCCTCCATGCCTTACTGGCTGCAGATCGTCGTCGGCATCGCGGTGCCGGCGATTGCACTATTCTCAGCGCTCATCACCTACCAACAATGGCGGGTCGGGCAGCGCACCTTAACGCATCACCTGTTCGATCGGCGCTGGCGCGTCTATACGGCGACGCATGACGTCCTGGTGGCCCATCTGACGGGAGACGACGAAGACCAGAACCAGGCTGGCAGCGAGTTCGCGCGGCGCAAGGTGGACGCGCTCTTTTTGTTCCCGCCGACTGTGGTGGCGTTTGTGCAGGAGACGCACGAGGCGGTCTTCGCCCTGCGCGCCTCTGAGCGTGCTTTGAAAAAATCGCAGAACAAAGACGAGGCCCTGGCTGCCCAGGTCGACTGCCGGGAAAAGACAAGCGTGCTGCGAGCGCTGCACGTCCGCTTGCCCGGAGTCTTTCGCGCTAGCCTCGATCTGACCAAATGACAAAGCAGGAGAATCGCTCTTGAACTGGGACCTGTTCAGCGCCCCCGCATTCTGGCCATTGGCCACCAGCGCACTGGGCGCCGGTGTTGTCGCCGCACTCACCAATCAAGGCATTGTCTGGCTCAAAGAGGCCCGGCGCACCAAGGCCGAACACGCGCGCGAGCAGCGCCATGCCGCCCTGACCGTCGCGGTGGCGCTGGAGTGCTACGCGCTGGAATGCGCGCAGTGCATTTCCGACGCACTTGATGCCGAGGCTGAGGCAGGTCGAACTTATTCCTCCGACCCGCTGCGGGGCATCTCTATGCCAGCCTTGACGCTGCCTGCCGATACGAACTGGCGTTGGATTACTGCCGAACTCGCGGCGCGGGTATTGGGGCTTCCCCTCCAGGTTGACTACAGCCGCGCGTATATCCGCGGCAACAGCGAGTATGGCGATCCGTTTGGCAGCGTGGCGGAGATCCGCACGCAGGCGGCGCGGCGTGGCACCGAGGCGTGGCGGCTAGCCGAGCGGTTGCGTCAGGGGGTCCGCTTACCAGCCTCGACGCTCGACACCGATCCATGGGATTTCCGCGCGACGTTGGCGGAAGCATTGCCGAAGACCAAGGATGCCCCATGACTGCCGATACCGCGATGGGCGCCCAGGCTCGCAAGCATCATTACATCCCACAGTGCTACCTCAAGGGCTTTGCCCGCAACCGTAGCAAGAACTCGCAGCTGTATGTGGTCGATGCGAAGACGAAACGTGCCTTCCTGACCACCCCGCAGAACGTCGCGGCTGAACGGGATTTCAACCGAATCGATGTGGAGGGTGAAGACCCGAACGTGGTCGAATCTGGCTACGCCACCTTCGAATCGAAGCTCGCGCCGGCGCTGGTACGCTTGGACGCACAAGGAACCCTGCAGGACGAGCAAGACCGAGCGCTAGTGCTCGAGCTGATTGCATTGATGGCTGTGCGCAATCCGCTTCGCCGGGAGGCGTCGCGCCGGTTTCACGAAGATGTCACGCGCCGGATGATGGATCTCGTCGTGGCGGACAAGCGCCGGTTTGAGTCGCAAGTGCGGCGGGCAACTGAGGCGGGTTTTGTGAAGCAGAATGGTGTGAGCTACGAGGAATTCCGGGATTTTGTCCGCGAGGGGCGCTACGCCATCGAAGTGTCCACGACGGGGCACGTCCAAACCGAGCTGCAATCGCTGACTACGGTCTACGACCTGTTGCATCGGCGCAGCTGGGTACTGATCAAGGCGGCCCCTGACACTGGGGGGTTCGTGGCGTCGGATCATCCGGTCACGCTGTGCTGGGATGACCCGAAGATGGAGGGTGGCATCTACCCGCCGGGATTCGGGCTGTCGGGTACAACCGTCATATGTCCGCTCACCAAGCACTGGGCAATCCAAGGCCGCCTTGACGGTCGGGCCGGCTCCATCGAGATACCGGCCCACGGCGTGGCCGCATTGAATACGAGGACAATCGGATATGCAGGCCGGCAAATCTATGCGGAAAGCGATCGCTTTCGGTTTATCGACGGGGACGGCATGTTGCGCCATGGGAGTGAACTACTGTCGGCAATGGGCACGTTGGCAGCGCCGCCGACGTGAAACGTGCGTTCGCCCTCAGATCAGATCTAGGAGGACCAGGCTATGACACGAAAATTCGCCCCCGTCGAAGCGCTCGCCGCCGGCGAGTATGTCGCGCGGACCAAGGACACGGATATGTTGCGCGTGGTGATGAACGGGCATCAGCCTGTTCATCCGGAAGCCCGCTGCATCAGCGACGGAAAGTGGTGCACCTTTTACCGCGACGGGGCGGAAGTATGGAGCTGCAACGCTTTGTATGCTGCCGCGCATTTCCTCACCGAACCGATTACGGAGAGCCAATCATGACAGATCCTCGCCCCGCGCGACGGGCCATCACCAATCATGTGCCGGTGCACCTGGTGGAAGCGTTCCACCAGGCGGTGGACGAGTTCTTTGCGCAGGCGCGCAGCGGCAGTACCGCTGGCCAGCGCGCCGCCGAGGTGCGCGCGCAGGATCACGATCGGGGCCTCGATTCCCTGGTGCAATTGCTGGAGTTGACCGACGCCGACACGGATCAGGCCGGCATTGTGGCGCGCTTCCTCGCTGGCCTCTACAACGGCCACGACTTCCCGTTCGACTTGACGGACCTTCGTCGGCTAGACGACGACCTCTTCGAGCATTGCCTTGCCGTGCTTCGGCTGGACAACCGGGCGAAGGCGGAAGTGCACAAATATTTCCCCGACGGCGAAGCCCGATTCCAACGGATGATTGCCGACTGGAATCTCAACAATCTGCCACCGCCCGAACCCGCGCCGGTTGAGGGGGAGCGGTACCAGGTCAAGTACGAAACACACGGTAATGCCCCCGGCTACCGGGATTTCACCCTGTACGTGTCCTTCACGGATGATCCCGATCGGCAGCGCCCGGTTGCGCTCTGCTTCTCCGCGCAAGACAGCGAGGAGATCGGTCGGGCCATTGTTGGCATTCACCGAGACGCATGGCGCGACACCGATGGGCCGATCGACAAGCGCGAAGGAGAGAACCGCCCTCTGTGGATTGACCGTGATACCTACTGACATCGCACCGGAGGCTACTGCGCCCACGCGAGCGCAGTATGCCGCCCTGCGGGCTTGGCTGCAGGGCATGCCAGTGGAATTCATCGCAGGCCGCTGGCTGGCCACCGATCCGGACGACGTGCTCGAGCCGCGCGCGGCGCTCGCTCTGTTGCACAGCCTCCGTGACGCTCTGGTACAACGCGCACGCCAACATGGCAGGGACGACCTAGCGGAGGCCGCAAGTCTGCCTGGGCGTTCTGGCAAGGGCATGGATCGCGCTATTGAGGCTGTCCGAGAGCTTGAAAAGCTCGCCAAGCCTGCCCCGCAACCTGAGCATGGGGTTGGCCTCTGGCTCGCCGCCCCTTTGGCCCGCCGACTGCAGGCGGCCAACATCCTCACCCTCGGGGAACTCACTGCACTGTGCAATCAGCGCGGGAGCGCTTGGTGGCGGCGCGTGCCGCGAGTGGGGCCGTTGGCAGCCGCGCGCGTAGTAAGAGTGCTGGAGCGGTACAGCGCAAGTTTGGGGCCGCTTAGCGCCCATGTCACAGGCATACCGCCGGCGGGGCCGTTGGCACCTACTCAATTAGGAGTGGATGGTGGCACCGCACTTCCCCTCGAGGCGATGCGATTGCCACGCGAGCTCGATGGCTCCAAGGGGCTCAATCGCGCACCGCTCGATCGCTGCATGATTGGTGCGCGTGATGATTATCAGGCAATCCAGACCTGGCTTTCGCTGTGGCCTACGGAATCGCAAACCTATCGCGCCTATCGCAAAGAGGCAGAGAGATTTCTTGGCTGGATCATCATTGAGCGGGGAAGAGCCTTCGCCGACGCGCTCACTGATGACTGCATTGCCTACCGCGCCTTTCTGGCCGATCCGCAGCCCGCAGCACGCTGGTGCGGGCCCCGCGCGGCACGAGAGATCCAGGTGGCCGGCACATCGATGCATAACCCGGCGTGGCGTCCTTTTCTGGGGCCGTTGGCGCCTCGCAGCCGAGCCTTCAGCGAAACGGTGCTCAATTCCCTCTGCGCGTGGCTCGTGGACCGGCGCTATCTCGCCGCAAATCCTTGGGCCGGCGTGCCACTACAGCGCGTGGCCAAGCCTTCTATGCACGTCGAGAAGGCCATCGCCATGCCTGTCTGGGAGGTGATGAGCTCGTGGTTAGATGCCGAGGCGTTCGCCAGCGCGCGCGGTCGCCTACTGCGTGCTGCCGTACTTCTTCTTCGTGAGACGGGCATGCGCTGCGACGAAGCTGCAAGAGCAGTGCGGATGAACCTCGTCCCGTTAGCTAACACGTCCCAAGGCGGAAAGCTGCAAGCGGTTTGGGGAGAACTAAACATCGTGGGCAAGGGCGGTCGTGAGCGCTTCGTGCCAATCAGTCAGCGACTCCGCGGTGCCTTAGAAGAGCACTGGGCAGACCTGGCGAACGCCGATAGCCCGCTATCCGATGATCACTTGATTGCGCCGCTGGTCGTGCCTAATACCCCACGAGCTCGAGCCAAAGCTAACGAGGGTCGGCAGGGCTATAGTGCACGAGGCCTGCGCCAGCTGATCGA
This sequence comes from Cupriavidus basilensis, assembly GCF_008801925.2. Classification (NCBI taxonomy): domain Bacteria; kingdom Pseudomonadati; phylum Pseudomonadota; class Betaproteobacteria; order Burkholderiales; family Burkholderiaceae; genus Cupriavidus; species Cupriavidus basilensis. The sequence continues at coordinate 89,211 of NZ_CP062807.1, forward strand.
GGAAACGTCAGACCGGTTTCTGTCACACATCAGCAGCGAAAGCCCGGAGTTGCTCGCGGAAATGACGCGGATTTATCCGCATGCATTCAGGCATGCCTTCGGCGCACACGGCCTCGCCGCCGGCATGGGCATCAATGTCGTGCAGGGGTATCTAGGGCATGCCTCCATTGCGACCACGACGCTGTACAGCACGGCGGACCGCGATCGTAGGCTTTACGACGTAGAGAAATTCTACCGGACCACGTAGAAGCAGCGACCGCCGGCTGCGCGTCCCTCACTCAATTTCCAACGTTGGAAATACTGTTTCGATGACAATAGCCATGCTGAAATAGAGCGCTACGCGCAGTGTGGAAACAAGAACCCTTGACAGTAAATCGTTGTGTCACCAGAAGGAGAGTGAGTCATGATCCCGAACGGGGCTTTCGAGCAAGAGGGTTTCGCTGGCGACGGCGGTGCTAGCCTTCGACTTGGCCAACGCGAAAGGTACGAAGAGCTGTTTGCATTCGCCGACGAATGCTCGCGTCTCACGATGAAAGTAGCAGCCCTCTTGCCGGACGCGACGACGAAGCGGCAATTTGTCGTCAGCCTATTTTTTGCTCGGTGCACATCGCATTACCAAGCCGCTATGAACCTCGCGGAAGGCGGCATGACCGTTGAGTCCCTCGTACTTTCACGAGGGCTTGTCGAGACCTTTTTCGTCCTGGCCGCAATAGCCGAAGATGCCGTGACGCCAGAGGAGTTGGTCGGCCACGACAACGCGTCGCGCGTAAAGCACGCGAATGCACTGCTCAACTCAAGCAAGTATCCGAACGTTGCGCCGTTCAAAGAAACACTAACGGAGTTCGTTACTCAGAACGCTGGGGTCTCAGCGATTGACATGCGCGAGTTCGCGAGGAGGGGAGAGGCGCTTGCAGTCTATGACGGGCTTTATCGTCACCTGTCCCACCACGCTGCTCATCCCTCGCTTTCAGCAGTGGATGTCTACATCGCCGACGGTGAAAGTGGCCGCCCTACGGCAAGATATCAGCCCATTCTAGGCTACACCCCCCGAGCAGTATTGAGCGCGTGTGCCGGCATTCTCCTAGCGTGCTTTGCATGCGACCGGACCGGCGTGCGAACGCCTGATACGAATGCCGCTGGCGCGCGACTGTGGACTGCCTACGAGCAGTTGTACGCTCTATTTCAGCCGTGGGAATAGCTTGCCATGCGGTGCGGGACTTGGCATCGGCAGCGCGAATGGGGAAGAGGGACTTCGCCATGGAACGCCTCTCTACAGTCCGAAGCCGGCATGCAGGCATACTTACTGTGGGGCACCTCTGGTGGACCTGGTGGCAAGTGCGCGGCATGGTAGCGGCCAACAGGCCGGCTCCCGCTTGCACACCGGAGGCCGGTCTAGACCAAAGCAGCTTAGAGAATATTCCCTTGGCAGTGCTTATGAAGAAGTGGTAAGGAGCATGTCCCAGCACAGCCTAGCGAATAGCTCGCTGTGGACGATAGGGACAGCCTGCGCGAACTATTCCGCAATCAGGGAGCGCTGGCGATTCTTGCCGCTGATCCACGCCGGCGCATGCCCCCTCCAATCAAGCTTCGCTCCAAGCTTCCGATAAAACGAAGAAGAGCTCTCCTGCGCTATGCTACGCAATAGGAAGCTCGACCAGTCATCACACGGAGATAGCGAAAGAATGAAGCGACTACTTGGAAGCGCCCTGATCATCGTCGGCGTGCTTGCCGGATGCGGCAACAATAGCGGAAGTGAATACCTGGGCAAGTGGGTCAATGTAAAGAGTGAAAAGCGCTCCCTTGAAATTGAGCGCAACGGCGATAGCTTTATGGTCCGCAACACGGGGCCGAGTTTCATAGACGGAAAGCCGGAGACCAAGAATATTCCGGCCACCTACGCAAACGGTGTTTTGAAAGTGTCTATGGGAATGGGCGATATCACGCTTGCCATTGACAAGGCATCAGGTAATCTTACCGATGGCAGTGTGGAATACAAGAAGACAAACTAGTCCGTTTGATTGCGGCGCCGACCGCGCATTCGCCGGCGGCGCCAATTGCATGCGTTTCTCCAAGCTCTTGCGACCAGTCCCAGATCACCCTTGACATGGTGCACATGTGCACCATATGATGATCGCACGTTCAGCGCTAAGAGCTTTCCAACGTTGGAAATAGGGAAGGGAAGGCGAGGACTGTCGCTCTGCGGGTTTTCGTGAGAGCATATCTACTTTATTTAAATCATACAAAAGGAAGCCATTTATGAAAGCAACCCGTTCGATGCTGCCCGCCTTTCTGGCAACGCTCGTGCTCGCCGCGTGCGGCGGTGGAGGTGGCGATGGCAATTCCGCGCCGCCGGAGCAAGCTTTGCCGCCTCCGCCGACTGCTCCCGTGACTGTGGGCGAGACAACGCTCGCAGCGGGTCTCCTGACGGCCAGCGGATTTGGCAACATCGTAAACGGCGTGGAGCAAAAGGGCATCTCCAAGACAGCTGCGACCAAGGCATCGAGCAACGTTTTCGACATCCGCGCCGCCGTCGCCGTCGGCCCCAGCGCCAACAGCACACCCACGAGCGCTTTCGACACGATCGACACGGCTGCATACTGGGCACTCACATCCTCGGGCTGGACCAACGCCACCACCAGCTACCAAGCGACCTTCTCGTCCGACGAGGTGGCAACGGTCTCGTTCGGCAGCATCTCCAGTGCTCCTTTCACCTGGTCGGTGAAGCTCAACCTCAAGGATGTGGGCGGCGGCCAGGTGACGGACTATCTCGTCAATGCCGCGGGCGCACCGCTGACCGCCTCCATGGTGGCCGCCGCGCTTCCCGCCGGCGTAAAGGCAGCGTATCCCTCGTTCGCGCCCTCGACGGCGACAGTCATCGCGTCGATGTTCGGCGAGCTCGACCCGCTGCTGGTATCCGAAGCGGACCTGCTCACGCGCAGCTTCTGCGAAGACAGTGCTGATGCCAGCGCACGCGTGCAATACCAGCTTGCCGCGTCGGGCGTGCTGAAGGTCTTTGACGCCAAGGCCGCCGGGTGCGGTGCCGGCGCCACGGCGCTGCCCGACGGCAAATGGGAAACCCAGACGCTGTACGGCAAGACGGTCTATCTGCTGTCGTTCCCGACCGTAGCGCACTACGAGTCCTTCAACGCCTACGTTCCCGCCAGCGCCTTTGCGGCGGGTGCGCGCAAGGCCATCGTTGCCGGCAGCGGTTCGGAGCGCTGGAAGTCGGGCTTCTTCATCCCGAAGGACGTGGCCATCCAGTCGAAGCGCGCGTTCCTGAGCGTCGGCGCTCTGGACGCAATCCGCACTGCCGTGTCCCTGTAACGCACCTCTCCGGCGCTGGGCCTGACCCGCCCTGGCGTCTTTGTCCCGCCCGGCCTAATGGCCGGGTTTTTTTATAGATGGATAAAACCAAGTCCATTACTTAGGATGGCTGCCGTCGGCGCCGCTAACCTCTACGGAGAAAAAGTGAAGAAGTATTTTCGTTGGCTCACCACAATTCAGTGGACGTTCCTGACCACCACGATTGGGCTTATGTGCATTGCTGCTCAGTTTCATCGTCGCGTTGACTATCCCTGGGTCCAGGCGCTGCGCGCCGCCGAGGCGGCAGCACTCGGAAGCGCTGACGCGCCTCCCTTGTTGGAGCACTTTGTTTCAGGATTTGCCTACACCCTGATTGCGTTTTGCGGCGTCCAGTTACTGGGACTTGTGTACCGGGAAGCTGGCGAACTCGTGGACAACTGGTCGAAGGGGCTTCGAGCGTGCGCCATCCTCGTGCTCATCATGGCGGTGTACTTCATTGTTGAACCCAAGAACCGCTTCTCGCCGGTTCACTACCTGGTCGCAATCTTGGTCGGTGGCTGGCTTGGGCTATTCATCCGCGCTCCGCGCCGGACAATGGAACAAGCGATGCGAAGGCCGTTGCACTCGGTGTTCTACGTTGCTGCGACCATCTGGATACTGCTCAATCTCTCATGGGAAGTGCGGCAGTTGCTTACGGCCACAACGAGCCTGTCCCAGTCTTGCCTGCAGTTGCTCTGCAGCTTGCTTGGCCTGGGGGGCGGGCTCCTTGTCGTGCGTGTCGTCGGCTTCAAGTCGGTCGACGTGGCGCATAGCGCCGGCGCCGCGCGCGCCTGAGTCTCCCCGACGCAGCTCAAACAAGAGGGCCGACGATCGTCGGCCTTTTTTTGCCTATCGACCGCGCCCTTGCGTCGGCTTACTCGAAATGCCGGCCTTGCCGTCTCGGTAGGTCACAGTGACGGTGCCCCCGGTTTCAGGCACGGTACGGAAGGCGGTCTTGTCGTGAATGACGTATTCATGACGACCAACCTCCTGCGCGATGTGCGTTGCCGTCTGAAACACCACCTTGCCCTTATAGCGCCCAGCTTGTGAACTTACGTGTGCAATCTTCGCGTTGCTGTCCAGTGCACGCACTTCGTCCTCAATGGCCACTACCGGACGTTCGCCGTGCTTGCCGACAGCGTGCATCTTTCTTACTGCTGAGAGCTCATCTCGATAGCTTCGCTGCAGAGCTTGCAGCTCGAGGTTTGCTATCCGGATATTCAGTTGCGTAGCCAAGCGTACCGCCCGCCTTTTGAACTCGGCATCACCGCCGGTGAGGCGCACCCCCCCTGGCCATTTGGTGTCCGCGTACTGCAAAGACATGAGCAATGCGTCGTCCGACACGTCCCTCCGACCATAGGTGACTCGTGAGCCCTCATCGTCAAATGCTTTGCCGCCATCGTTGAAGCTGTATAGCACCCGTCCGTTGTTGGAGACCTTCCAAATGAGGTTCTGCATCGTCCGTGCATAGGGGTCAGTCCGGTGTGGCTCGGCGGGACGAATGGCGTTCTCTTCCTGCTCGTCTTCGGGACGCCCTTCGGCTGGGGCATCGGGATCGCCCACTATGCCCTTTCGCCGATCACGCCCCTCCTGGTACACCATGCCGCGCAGAGCACTGATGGCGGCCTCGTCACCCTGCTGCGCCAGATTCTCCACCCACGCCCGCCAACTAGGTAAGGCGGGGAGGAGGGCGCGCCTCTGCTCCCGCTCCCGCTTAATGGATTCCTTCAATTGGGCGCGCGTCCGCTCCGTTGTCATCTTCAGCAGCATGTAAGCCTGCTGCTTCTGTGGCTGGTTCAACGTTCGGCTTCCCTGAATCTCCTTCCGCCCGGCCTTGTAACGCGCATCGAGTTCGACTAGCCGCCGCTTGTCCTCAGCGTACAGGGGGGCAAGAGCCAGCGTGGCGCGAGCCCGCATTTCTTTCGCACGGACTTGCTCGGCGGCAAACCTGGCTCGAAGGTCGTCGCGAAGAGCCTTCCGCTCCAAGCGCCGCTGCAACCGCTTCTCAGGATCTCGCTTGTAGGTCCGCTCTGGTGCCGGCGTCCGCGCTTGGTCGCCGGCTGGTTCAAACTGGCCGAACCTCGCCTCGAGCTCCGCGCGCTTTAGGAACCGAAACGCTTTCGATGCGGCCACGACTACAGGCTGGCCTCCGCGCGACTGCGCTGCCCCGGTCGTATCTGCGACAACCATACCGCCACCGCCCGCGTCTCGAAGTTCAAGACCATGCTGCAGGAGCACTCTGTGAACATCTTGCCAACTGGTCGTCTTATTGTCCTTCAAGACACGCCGCAGCGGGTCGGCTGGAACTCGCGCGCACCACTCTTGAAGCGATTCGTCCCCTGACCAGGTCCCCACTGCTTCGGCCTTACCCTGAACGCGAGCAATATCGTCCTCCACATAGGACGCATCCTCAACGACGAGCTTCCTTCCGCCCACATCCACGACCTTGAACAGTCCCGAGTCGTGATGCCACCCAAAGCGGATCTCAACCTCTCGCGCTGCTCGATGGAGGGTCTTATGATCAAAGCCCAACGGCACAGCCTTGAACGTTTGCGGGTTCACCCGATTCACCTCCACATGGACATGAATGTTGTCGGTATTCGCATGCACCGCGGCGATGTACTGGTGATCAGCCATGCCCAGAGCGCCAAGCGTGTGACGCACCGCCTCAAAGATGTCCTCCGTCTTCGGCTTCTCGTGCTCAGGCCAGGAGAGGATGTAGTGGTACACCGGGTTCTTTGCGCGGGCATTCTTATTGGCTACCGCATACATTTCGGCTGGGGCTGTGGCCAGGCTTGTGACGTTGCCAATTTCCACGGCAATCGTCTTCTCGACTTCATCTCCAAGCTCATCTAGCACTGATTCTTGCGTGATGTACTGGGTCAACCGGTCCCAGCTCGTCGTGGTCGGCGGTGCTGCCTGGTTCTGGATTCCCTCGGTGATGTACTTGCTCAGATCTTTGAACGACGAGCGCCCGTCCCTGCGATTCTTCGGAACCTTGACGATCATCGCCGTGCCCCTTCGCTCCAGACACGCTGGATCGCCTGCACAACCTCATCGAGTGCACGCTGCAGATGCTCTTCGTGAATATCGTCGGCCACTTCGTGCAGAGCCTTCAATCCGGCGGCAATCTCCCGAAGCAAATTGATAGCGTCAACATCGGCGCGACCTCGAGTTTGCCGCTTTAAGCCGGCGGCAAGCAGATACTCAGAGAGCGGCATGGAGCATTCTTCCGCCTTTATGAGAAGCGCTGCCTTCTCGTCCTTTGTGACGCGCAGTTTGCAGATCTCGGTTTTGGGGTTGTCTACCTTTGCGAATGCCATAGCAATTTCCAACGTCAGAAATACGGGTCTCGGGGCGGAGCCCTGAGCAGGCCGCAGAAGGCCGAATCCGCGACGGGCGCCGCAGGCGACCTAGCGGATTCGGCCGGTGGGGTCACAACACTTGTGTTGTGGCCACATCTGCCATCCTGTCCTGTTGTTCTGGGGTTATTTTTCTATGTTTCCGTCTATGGATTTATCCATAGACCTGACTAGGGTTTCGGCATGCCGATGCCCACAGAGTGTATGCCATCTGCTACTATAAAGAAATCACGAAAAGGCATAGTTTCCTGACGCGTGCCGGGTGAATTCCCGGCTGTCCGCGTGCAACGACGCTCGCCACAGTCCAGACCGCAAAGCAGATGACAAAGCTTGAAACTCATGAACTCGAAAGCGTAGAGCGGGCGCGGAAACTCCTGCTCGCGAAGTTCTTTGATAGCGCGGCTACGGACAAGCTGCGGAAGAAGGAAGCTGTTCGCCAACTGCTGGGAACGATCATCGCTGTACGAGAAGCTGGGATGTCATTTGACGAGATCGCGACCATCTTCAGTGAAGCGGGGCTCGTTCTCAATGCCAACACGTTGCGCTTGTACTTCTATCAATTGAAGGCGCAGGCCGACATTGCCGCGCACGAAAAGGCCCACGCCGACCAGGTCGCGCGCACCCGATCTCAGCTGGAGAGCGACGACCGGCAGCGCTTTAGCCAGGATGCGCTGACCGAGGCGCAAGCCGTGGCGAAACGTAAGCGCTCCCCGCACTTCCCCGAACCGCCCCCAGAGGTGCCGCCGGCGGCGGCGCCTTCTGCGATGAAGCCGCAGAAGGCGGAAAAGCAAAAGCCCGCGCGACCCCTTATGGGGGTCGCGCCGCCGCCCCCAACGCATGCGTTGGGGGCGGCGATTTCTAGGGCGGGGGAGGGGTCCATTGAGCCGCCGGCGGAGCCGAGTAAGCCCGTGCCCGCCGAAGCGCCTCCCGTTGCACCGAGAACAGAAGGCATCGGCCCGACGATCGAAGAGGCTCAGCAGGCCGGCGCTAGCATCCAAGGCGTGAGGCCAGATCTCCGCGAGAACGTTGTCCTTCACCAAGGGCGTCTGTACTACGAGAGCGGAGAAGCGTTTGACGCGACGCTTTCCAAGGCTCAGGCGTACTTGATTCGCCAGACGGGCAAGATCATCGCGCCCACGGTCATGACGTCCACGAAGGACTTCGTGACGATGCCGACCAAACTCTGAAACGCTTTTTCCAACGTCAGAAAATGACCTTTGACAGTGAATTGGATTGTACAATCCAAACCGGATTGACGACCTCGGACGGCATCCTGACCGGCCAGATCCGCGTAGCGGCAACACCAGAGATGTACGGGCCGCTGGAAAAGCTGTACGACGTATTCAACGAAAAACTCTTCGGCGGCGCCTTGCCGGGATGCCTTCTCACGCTGCAGCGCGAGCGCAGAAACTCTTACGGGTACTTTTCACGAAAGCGCTGGGTGAGCAGAGCAGGGACGTTCGCGGATGAGATCGCACTCAACCCAAACCACTTTGCCGTCACGCCGCTGCTCGAAGCACTGCAGACCCTGTGCCACGAAATGGTCCACCAGATGCAGAGTCTCTATGGCAAACCTGGCCGGCGCGGCTACCACAACAAAGAGTTTGCTCGAATGATGGCGGAGGTCGGCCTTCAGGCGTCCAACACCGGCAAGCCTGGTGGAAAGGAGACGGGCGAGTCGATGTCGGACTATCCCATTGCCGGCGGAAAGTTCCTGCAGGTAGTCGAGGATCTCTTAGCGTCGGGATTCACAATCGCATGGATGGACCGCTTTCCTCCGGTCGCTATCGTTCAACTAGCCGCAGCGAACACTGCCGCGCCGGCGGATCTCGGCGACGCCGCATCAGAAGCACTAACGTTGGCCAGCCTTCCGCTTTCAGCCGACACGCTTGCCAAACTCTCCGTCCAGGCTGACCCCAGTCAGCCTCCCAGCGCCCCAACCAGGACAAAGTACACCTGCGCGTGCATGACAAACATATGGGGCAAGCGGGGGATTCTTGCAACGTGTGGCGTCTGTGGCAGCCAGTTCCTTCCTGCGAAGCCAACGGTCGCCGACCGCGAAGACGACAAGCCGTAGGCCGCCGGCGGGCGGCTGCAGGGAAACCTAATTCGCTAGATTTCGAGTCCTTACGAATCAATGGGTTGCCAACGTATAACGTAGCCGGGGACGCCAACGCGGGGCCAAAATAACTAGACTGAGCGGGATTCCCAGCGCGAATTCGTTAGACTGAGCCACCTGACCGTTTCCAGGCGCGGGAGGCCGCTTCCGGCCTCACTGCCTTCGTCCAGTGCATGTCAAAATAGCGCATCACCATCAACGCCAAACAATATGAGAACAGCCTCGGTCGCTCTTTCAATGCTTTTGACGGCGTCGCCACTTCTGCCAAGTGGAGCCTCAGCGACTCCAAAGGATGAGTACGGGTTGCAAGAGCGCTGTGGGAGCCGCGCCGAAGAATGGTTCAAGAAAGAGTATGGCGGCGGCATAGTCAACACCAAAGATGGCCGAGCGATAGCTTCGTACAGGAATCACTACAACACCCGATTGAACAAATGCTTCGTGGTCCTTAACTATCAAGACCTTCCTTATAAGAACAAGAAGTCCAAACCTTCGAGGCAGATTGGTCTATTTGACTTGAACGAGAAGAAGGACTATGGAAGTTTCTTCAAGTTCAGTGACAGCGAACTCCTCTTTGAATGTGTCGTCGCTGACAAGATATGCAAGTCCCAGTCCGAGTGGGAGGCACTCATTGCCCCGTTCATGGACGACTGATCGTTAGGCGTCGCTGCTGAGTCCTCCCGTTGATAATCGCTCGAGGCTCGACTGAGCATTGTCCGAGGAGCTTTAGATGAACAGCGCTCGTTTGGGTCGAAAGCGGCCGTCCATCGTCACCGTTGAGCATCACGCGCCTGCATCGGCTGCGCAGCAATCCAGTTAGTTCCGGATTTCCGGTCCAGCAAAGGCGCACGTAGTCCAGCTAATTTCGGTTACCTACAGCGGCGTTCGAGGCCAGCAGGCAAAATCAAGCTCGGGATATTGCAATGGCAGTTTAACTGCCATATAATACTACACATATAGCAATGTTTTTTAGGGTTGGTTCGATGCACCTGAACGTGACACACACGAACGAAACGCTGGGCCTCTTGGCAATGCTCGGCGTTCCGGCTGCGGCCAGGCAATTGACGCTGTTTTGCGATGAAGCGCATGAGCCTATCCCTGGTCGGTCCAAGCTGACCCGTCGCGCCACGCTGGATCTTTTCGCCCTCACGGCCAGCGCCTCTACAAAGGCTATTGCCTCCCTCGCGGCGAAGGTGGCGAGATTCGCTTCCGGCATGTCACGAGCTCGAGATTTCGGCGCCGCTGGTCATGCTGGTCATGCTGGGCATGCCGTGGGCGTGGACGTGGGCCAACTGTCCCGCAAAGCGATGGGCGAGCTCGCGGAGATGGTCGCTACGAAGCGTACCCCTGTGTTTGTGGACTCGGGCGCCTACAGCATGTTTCGTCGGCAGCAGGCTGATCTGGCCGCCGGCAAGAAAGTCGTCGCGCTCGACTTCGGCCAGATCCTCGCTCGCTATGAGCAACTGGCCGAACTGATCCACGAGAAAAACGAAGCAGAAGAGCAATTGCCGGCACCCCTCGTCTCTCTGCCTGACGTGATCGGCGACCAGCACGGTTCGCTCGATCTTCTGAAACATCACTCGGCCTGGATAAAGGCTACCGCGCAATTCAATGTCCTGCGTCTCCTTGTACCGATCCCCCGAGGCGACAGCTACACGCTCTCGCACTACTACGACGCGGCGGTATTGGCTGCGGGCACCGACAACTTCGTCGTCGGTATCCCGACGGTTGCGAATCCTTGGTCCCCTGCAGAAGTGACTGCCTTCTTGCTCGATCGCAAGCCACAGGCAATTCACTTCCTCGGCTCGTTGCATGACAGCCGGCTGACGAAATGGCTCAAGGCAATCGTCAATGCCGGCATGAGCGACGCGATAGAAGTCTCCGCTGACGCGAATCCGCTCCGTAGCATGGTCCTGCCGCGCGACGGCACCAAGCTCGCGCCGGGTGAGCGGTGTGATCGGATCATCGACGGACTCAGCGCGCGCGCTCGCGCTACGGAACTCTCGAATGTCTTCGCACAATACGGTGGCCGGGATCAGATGCGCGAGGCGCTGGGCGGCGCAGATTTCGAGCGTCAACAGCGATTGCTGGGCCTGATCTCGGATCTGTCAGGCACACCGCAGGAAATTGTGCGGCGCGACTTCGGGTTGGCAGATGGCCCGATCGAAGGCGATCGGAAGGTGGAGCACGGCACAGAGTACGTTCTGCGAAATGGCCGCTGGCGGACCAACGCAGAGCAGTCGCAATCCGCGCCCTCAAGCACGAAAATCGTTGGCAGCGAGCGCCTGTTGCTCGTTGCGTGCTCAGCAGCGAAGAGGCAAGGGCGATATCCAGCGGCGGCCCTCTATACCGGCGCGCTTTACGGCGTGCTCAACAAGTGGATTCCTGCCGGGCATGCGCGGCCCGATGTGCACATCCTTTCGGCCAAGCATGGACTCGTGAACGGCGCCACGGAGCTCGAGACCTATGACCAGCGCATGACGCCGCAACGCGCTAAGGAACTGGCCGCTCAGGGCCTGGATCTGTCGCAATTCAATGGGAAGCGCTACCGCGAGGTCTTCATCGCCGGCGGTGCTGACTATCGCGAGGTGGCTCGTGCATACGTCCAGCAGCTCCAGGACGCGGGAGTCATTGCCGCCGACGCCTCACTCGAATCAACGAAGGGCGGCATCGGTGAAATCCGCGGGCAACTTGGCGCCTACCTGCGTTCGTGCACTTTCGATTCCCTCTGACCAACCCACGCCCCGATTGCGCCTTACGCGTCATCGTCAACTACACAGGACAAGAGCAACATGATCAACGTCAACCTCCAAGCCATCACCGCACAAATGATTCAGGCGTCCATCAGGGATGCCGATCTCGATGCGGCCCTGCAGCCGCTCATGGCCGTCGCCGGCATCCTCCACGGAGACGTAGCGGCGGCACACTTTGCCTCAGTTATGGATTCCGACAACTCGCAGTGGCAGGAGGGCACTTTTGAACAACGGGAGGCTTTCATTCGTAGCTGGATGGATCACGAAGCTGCTGCATTGCGTCGCCAAACGCGTGCTGGTTTCGTTGAACTCGCGGCACGCACCTATGACGACGGTACAACTGTCGTGGTCGACCAGGAGGAACCGGAGATCCGCCTCGCTGTTGAACCCCCCGGCGCTCAACGCGCTTGGGTCAAGGCGTGGGTATGGGTGGATCAGCAAGCCTCATAACAGCCAACCGCGAGCGCCATAGAGCGCTCTACGTCCCTTCTCTTCCTCCCTGACTCATCTAAAACCATGACATCACTATTGCGCTACGTGCTTGCCATCATCTTTGCCGTCTTCTTTGTTTCGGCTTCCGCTGCCGACTTCTCAGGGAAAGTGGTAGCCGTCCTGGATGGAGACACCATCGACGTTCTCGTGGACAAGACACCCATCCGCGTCCGCCTGGCTGGCATCGATGCCCCAGAGAAATCGCAACCCTTTGGCTCGCGCTCAAAAATTGCCCTGTCGAATCTTGTCTACGCAAAGCAGGTCCTCGTTCAGGACCAGGGGCCGGACCGCTACGGAAGACGCATTGGCTTCGTATGGGTGGATGTCCACGTGACCGCAGAGTGGATGCCGGAGGGCACCAAGATCCCGGCCTACTGGAATGGCTCGCACTGGAACGACTGGATCACACCGCAGTTCACTGCGGAGGGTATCGCGATGGTGGCGGCGGTGATGCCCGACGTCGTCTTCTATGACAAGGCGAGCGGCAGGGTCTCCGTGGTCGATGATCCGGGCGAGGGAGATGTGGGGGTCTTCGAGGTCAAGCCAGTCGACACTTTCGTGGACGGCAAGCAGATCCCTACATACGAGATCGAAAACTGGTGCTGGGAACTCTCGGAGTAAGGAATGAACACGCTGTTCAAGAATGAGGAAGCGCCCGAACGGTCCACAGATGCAAAAGCGGAGGCCTTCGCAGAGCGAATCAACATTCTGATGGGAATTGATAGCTGCAGGTGGTGCCGGATGTCGCGTGCTTACTTCGCGATCGTGCCCGTCCATATGACCCTTGTTGCCCGAATGATCAGGCAGTTGTTTGAACAAGCCGGGTGCGCACGGGTTACGTATTCCCGCGAGGCTGGCTCGCTCGAGGCCGGTATCGACGGTCTCCAGGTCAGCGGCTACCTGGTTGCGTAGCAGATGGCCAACACTAATCGAATCGAAAACTAACCAAGGAGATACCCGATGTTCATTGCTCGTTACCGCGACACCAAACGTGAAGTTGAAACGCTCGGCACGTTGGAAGAGGCGCTGATGTGGTTGCAGACACGCGCTTTGCCGGGTCTGTTCGAAGTTGTCGGACCGCGTTCGTTGAACGCATGATAGGCGGGTCCACCAAGAGGGGCCATAATGTGCGCTACGCTGGATATCGCACTATCTTTGCCCCTTTTATGGAATCAACCGAAATCACCATCAACGAACACGGGTTCTATCAGTTCCCGATTCGAGACATTCGTCGGCTGTTTGTTGTGCTCGTCGCACTGGAGCGAACTGGCTTGACCAGCACGGTCGCCCTCGAAGATCTCACGGGGCACCATAGGCACACCATCGCTGGTGATCTGCAGAGGCTTCGCACTGAGCTGTACGTGGATATCTCCGTGACGGACGGACTATCTGAGAAGCGCCGCCCTGTAAAGCTCTACGAACTCGTCGGCTGGGGCCCGATACTGAATCGCGAAGGCGTGGTCGCCGCGGCGCAAGCCACAGAGGTGCTCTAGGCCACGATGACTTGGAGAGTCACTATGAAAGTTGGCATTGTTTCGATCGAGGCGGCGATCAATAGGAGCCGCAACGCGGGGGGGATTACCGGCGTCACGCTGTCTGCTGATGTGCGCGCCCTAGCGGAGGTTTGGGGCACCATGATCTATTACGGCATGACCGAGATTGACCTGGACAGCATTACCATTCACGCTCGCGAAGCGTTGGCACGTTGGACCGATTAAAATCGGCAAAAAGTAATTTTTTTAATTTACTAAAGGAAGTTTCATACATGGCTAAAGAAACCAAAAAAAGCACCGGCTGCCCGGTATTCATCTGCCACGGCGACAAGGGCGGCGTGGGCAAGTCGATGGAATGCGCGGTGATCTGCGATTGGCTGGACAAGTCCGGAATTGAATTCGCGCTGGTCGACGGCGACACGAGAAATCCGGACGTTGCCCGCATGTTCAAATCGGTTGCCCCGGTCGCTCAACTGAACCTGCGCACGCATGACGGCTGGATGGATCTCACGGACTTCATGTCCGAACATAGCCATCGCGTGATCGTCATCTCGATGCCGGCTGGCATCGGTGAAGAGCTTAGCAAGGAGGGCGCCTCCTTCGTGAACACGATCCGCCTGCTGGAACGACCGATGCACCTGTTCTGGGTCATCAACCGCTTGCCGGACAGCGTGAACCTGCTCTCCGAGGCAGAGAAGACCCTCGGCGGCGATCTCGCAGGCAGGTATGTCGTGAAGAACCTCTACTTCGGTCCCGCCGAGAAGTTCACGCGTTGGGATACCAGCACGACCCGTTCGAACTTCGAGCAGGCCGGTGGCGTCACACTGAAGCTGCCCGAGCTCCACGAGCGCACCGTGGACAAGCTGTACGCCGACAACGACGCGATCATGCCCTTTTCTCGGGCGGTGCAGCCCGTAGGACAGCACAAGGAAAGCGTCCACGGCTTTACCGCCAGCGAGAACATGGAACTGGTGCACTGGGTCACCACTAACCACAACACGCTCGAGTCCATTCGTCATCGTCTGGGCCTGTAACTTTTCTGACGTTGGAAAAAGGAGGGGTAGATGGCCAAGTTCAATTTCCGCCGGGGTGAGGCCGTCATCCACTATTCATTGGTGGGCCCGCACCGGGGATATTGGGGTCGCAAGGTCGGAGCGTTCCGAGTGCTCGCGACCAGCCCCTCCAGCCTGGATTCAGGTGCCTGCATCTCTGAGAGCGATCTAGGGCACACAATCTTCCCAGCCCCTAACGAGCATGGCGTCTACGATGAGCGCCATGCCAAGCAGTTTGCCTATCGCAGCACCAGTGGTAGAGATCACGCTGTCGCATACGTTCTGCATATCGGGCCGGATCGCTGGGCCTACTCGTTTAGCCTCACCATCGCTACCGGCGGATACTGCGGCTTCTCGAGTGGCATCTCTGACGATCACAGCGAGAGCACCGAAGAGTCGGCTACCCGTCTTGCCCTGACTCAGTTGATCGTCATGCTCCGCGACACGCTTGACAACGCCAGCGTCACAAATCCGGAGAGACGACGCAAAGCAGTCCGTTCGGCAATCATCGCCCTTCTTTCCCAGCTTTCGTTAGTCGACAGGACTGCTATACTTAAAGCAGTCAATGAAATATCGAAAGGCGGATGATGGATAAAGTTGTGTGGCTGGTAGCCGGCAATAAAGGAGGAGTGGGCAAGTCCGTCGTGGGAAAAGCACTCGCCGGCTGGCTTCGTAGCCAGCCCGTTCCAGTCATCGTTGTGGATGGGGACGAGCGAACGCCGGACGTGGCGCGCGCTTTCGAAGACTCGCTTCCTGTCACTGAACTTCGCTTGGACGACGAAAGCGGTTGGCGCGAGTACGCCGACTTCATTGGGTCAAATCGGCTCATTGGGCACATCGTTACCAATCTCCCCGACGGCGTGACAGACAAGGCCATGGGCTTCTTGGAACGCTTCCGAATCGTGGCTGAAGCCCACGGCTTCACCGTCAAGGTGCTGTTCGTCATGAACAACCTTCCCGACGGCCTGCATTTGCTGCCCGAGCTCCGGCTTGTCCTCCCCCGCCTCTTCCCCGTCAAGAACCTACATTTCGGGCCGCCCGAAAGCTTCGTTCATTTTGACCAAGCCTACGGCCTCGGATCTGCAGCAGACACCGTGCTTTTCCCTGGGCTGCACCCACGAATTATGAGCGTTGCCCGTGAATCAGGTCTCGCGTTCAGTGCGTTTGCGAATCAGCGAGGCAATACCCCTACCAACTTCACTTGGGCCAAGATCGCCGTCGCGAATTGGTATGCCGAGGCTTGTGAAGCGTTAGACGAAACCCTTTACGGAGAATGACATGAGCCAGTTGGACAAGGCGCTTACTGCCTTGATCGGACGCGATCCGACCACGGAGGAGATCGCCAAGTTCTACCAGATCAAGGAAGCTTGCGGCTTCTCGGAACATGACTCGGTGTGGTCGCTCATCCTCGCCTTTGGCCACTACGAAATCTTGTACAAGGACATCGCTGACAAGATCGGCGAACAGTCAATCAAGACTCTCGCGGACCACAAGCTAGCTCTCGATTCGACAGCGGCCGCCGCAGAACGTGCAATCAAAAGCAACCTGGTGGACTCCGTTCGGGAGACCACAAGCAAGCTCCTGGCCGAGGCGCAGAAGACTGGCACCGCTCTTGCCGCGATTCAAGCTAAGAAGGGGCTGCTCATTGGCGCTGTTACCAGCCTGGGTGTTGCGACGGTGCTTCTGTTGTGCGCCGGCTTTCTAGGCTACTCGATTGGCTCCAAATCAGCCGGGCCAGCCGCTGCCTGGCTGCAAACGGCGGACGGCGCGGCTGCTCAACGTTTCGCGCAGATGAACGCAGTGAGAACAATGCTCGATTGCCCCGCCCCTTATCAAACGCACAGAGAAGGCTCGGCCACCTATTGCGTGCCTTTTGACCCCCAAGCCAAGAAGACTTGGGGCTGGCGTATCAACTAACCTTTAGAAAGGGAAAATAATGAATCTCATCCCCGAGGGAGCAATCGCAACACTCGTTGCGGTTGACCGCACCCAATCCGATCATCAGATTCCGAGCACGATGGGGGTCTACTCGTATGAGGCGTCCGACCATGACGCCGAACTCTGGACCTTGGAGGATCTTGAGCGCGACGGCGACGGCTCGCTACGGCTCGACGCAGAAGGCAGCAAGATCTCCATCTATGGCCCGTCCGTCGACAACATGCACAACGCCAACAACATCGCCTCGATGCTCGGCTGGAAAACGTGCCAGCTATTCGGCAAGGATGCAGCCTCGGAACAGGCGGTCCTCCGCCAGCTCGTGAACGTCGATGTCCTGAATGCACCTCCGACGTCCGCCGCTGAGATCCCTCCGCCAGCCGCTCCGGTCCAGAGCCATCCCCCAAGCGTTCCGCCCGCGAGACGCACCTCGGCTAGTCGAGAGGATGCGTTTATCGATCTGCCGCCGGGGCTCGATTCGCCCGTGCCGCATGACGGTAACGCAGGAATTCCCCCAGCCATCGGCGGTCATGATGCCGGGCAACTGGCGGACATCACCCAGGTGGTCGAAGACTTGGCGGCAGCGGAGGCCGAGCGCGATCGGCTGGCCGATGAACTTCGCTCAGCCTCTAGCGAAAAAACTAGGTTGCAAGTCCTGGTGGAGAACCTGCAGAGAGAGAATCGAACGCTCAAAACCTCCGGCGCTCAGGTAGAGCCGGGCGCGACGAGCTCCGCACTGCTCAACGCCTTGATCCAGTGCGCAGAAGCGCAGTTGGCCGAGCGTTTAACGGCTGGCGCCCCTGGTGAAGAGCCGCTACTCGGCATCCTTCGTGCCCATGGCTTCGGTATCCGGCTCAACATCGTCCCAATGACGGCTTAGTAGAAAGGGGGCCGGCCCGGCCCCCTACTCCTCCGGGCTGCGATTTCCAACGTCAGAAATCCATGATGGGCGATCAGGAAGAGCCGGCGGCGAAATGCGCAATTCTCTACCGCCGATTGGCGCATGGGATTGCTGATGTATCCAACGCCGCCGGCGCGACGAGTGAGGCTGTAAGTCGCCTGAACGCTGTCGCCGCGCGGATGCGCGAACTTTGCCAGGAAGTTGAAAGGTTGCTAGAAACATGCGCGGAAGAAACGATCTCCGAGTCATCTCCCTTCTGGGGCAAGCTGAACGCGGTTCAGCGGGAATGCTCGCGCCTCGAGGGTATTCTGCGGGGTTGCGACGTTGCTCTCATGCGATAGCGTCCCTGCCCTCCTTTGTCCGGACTTGCATGCTGGCGCTGGGGGCTGCCGGCGTCGGCCTAGCCGCCTGGCACGGTTCCGTATTCCTACTTGCCCTTCTGCCGGCATTCGTCTTCTGCTGGGCAAATGCGCGCAGCAAACTCCAAGCATTTGTCATCGCCCTCGCCTACTACTTGGCAGCTGCACGTGGCCTGGTCGTGGGAGCCACAGAGTTTTTTTCGACAGCCGGCGGCGAGAAGGACTGGCGGATCGGGCTAGCAATATGGATCGTGCCGTCTCTTTTGATGGCCGCTGTCTGGTGCATTTGCTGGGGGCGGCATCAGCGCCCTCTTCGCGTGGCTATCGCGATCGCGTTGCTCGCCCTTCCCCCTGTTGGCCTTGTCGGATGGGCGAACCCTCTAACAGCAGCCGGCGCGCTCTACCCCGGCCTTGGATGGGCCGGGCTCGTATGCACACTTGGGGTCCTATGTTGCGTTGCGGTTGAACTCCGAACGAAGCGCACCGTCTTCTTGTTTGCGGCGCTTTGCGCACTCTCGGCTTTCCTCAATGCTACATATCGTGCGCCGCCCCCCTCCCCAGCTTACGTAGCTGTGAATACAGATTTCGGGCGTGGTGTTGCTGACGGAGACGATTACGGGCAAATGCGTTCTCTTCAATCCGCGGTGGCCAAGGTCTCCGCTAGCGCGGCACCTGATTCGATCCTGGTTCTGCCAGAATTGGTGGGAGGGGAGTGGGGAATGAACGAGCTCTGGTGGGCAGACATAGCCGCCGCTCTCAATAGGAGGAAGCAGACGGCTCTAGTAGGGGGCCGAAAAACAGTCGCGCCAGGTCGATATGAGAGTGGCATGTATGCCATCGGTGCGCATGACAATGCAAAGTATGTGGCACGAGTTCCGGTGCCAATCGGCATGTGGCGTCCTTGGGCCTCATCGTCGGCGCTCGGACAACCGTTTGGGAAAGGATCTGTCCGAATTGGGAGTCAGGTCGTCGGAGCCGCCATTTGTTACGAGCAGTTGCTTGTGCTTCCTCTGCTAGTAACGATGGCCGAAGATCCGACCGTGCTGGTCGGCACCTCTAATATATGGTGGGCTCGTCGGACGAGTATTCCCGACATACAAATGGAAGTTATGTCTGCATGGGCTCGCCTGCTCGGATTGCCCTTGATCTATGCCGCCAACAAATAGCAAAAGAACCCGGATTTTGATTTTTCCGGGCAGTCTCACTAATTTCGGTTCAAATTCGGGTAAACCAGTAGCAAATGGCGGGGACCTTGACACAGAGTGATGGCGGAAGCTATTCTTACCGTCACTATGTGAGGGTTGTTTACCCCAAGATACAAGGAAAGCCACATGCAAGCCCAGACTTATATTGCTGCTGCTTTCGCTCCCGCCCAACTTTCGCTTCTGAACGAAGCAGAATCTTTGATCGGAGCGGACGGCAAGCCAAGCCTGAAAGCAATCCGAACTCAGGTTTTCAAGAAGACCCAGGAACAACTGGCGGAGCTTCTTGGAGTAAGCGTGAGCACCTACGTCTCTTGGGAAAAGAAACGGCGGGAGCCCTCAGGCGCGGCAAAGACGCTGATTCAGATGGCTTTTGCCAAGCCCAAGATGGTGGAACTGATTCTGAACGAAATGCGCGACGCAGAGCAAGGGGCCCGTGTGGGCAATGCCAGCTCTGCCGCGGAGATGACGAGTATGGCGATGTAGGCCAAAAAGACAAAAGCCCAAGGCGGCAACCTCGGGCTCTTGAAAGAAGCGACTTAGTAATCGGGCGATCCACTAGGTCAGGTGTGACGGGCTAGGGTCACAAGGCACAACTCGCGCCTTTGATTCGATTCTACTCCCTTCACCCTGGCGTTTGCAAGCGCAACCTCTACGGTGATGAGATGCATCCATATAGCAGTATTTCCAAGCCCTTTTCCATGGGCTTCGCAGGGCACTTCTCCTTCAACGAAGCGTTGATGGCATGAGAAATCGCCTCCTGCAAATTACCCGCAGCGTCATCGCATACCTGCCTGAGCTCAAGCCCTACACCGGTTCTGTCGTGGGGTGCCTGCTCATGCAGCAAATGGACTTCTGGTTCAATCAGAAGCCAGACGGCTTCTATAAGTTCCTCAGCCCTGCTAGCGAGCATCCGGACTACCGCGATGGTGATAGCTGGACCGAAGAGCTTGCGATCAGTGAAGCAGAGTTCCGTACCGCTGCCGACAAGATCTGCCACCGCTGGCCCTCCAAGTCCGCATTCGACGCGGCGGACGACAAGTTCCAGGGCAAGTTCTATTGCTCCGTCTACGACCGCCGGCGGCAATTGACAACCTACTTTCGCAACCATCCTCTGGTGGATGCGTGCCTGGACGAACTCGCAGAACGCAATGTCACGCGCGTGAGCTCGAATGAATCGCTGACCAGGCGTTACGAAATCAGCCGGGAACGCGGCTCAGACCGTCAATTCACCCGGCAAAATGGCCCTCAGGCCCCCGTTTTCCCTGTAAATCAAGAACCCTCAGCCACAGGAAGTGAAGAGATCCAACTTCCTGTAAATCAAGATTCTTCATTTACAGGAAACGCACATGATCTGGTTACAGCAGACTCGCCTCCTGAAGCTACTGGAACCGAGCCTGAACCGGTTCCAGTAGGCGAAGAATCCCCATCTGAGGAGATGTCAAAGCCCGAGTTCCAGCAAGCGCAGAAAACGTCGCTGCCGAATGAAACAAAGAAAACGGGTTCAAAGACTTCCAAACAACTACAACCCGAAAACCGTGGTTGTAGTTCTTCTGACGGACTTGTTTTTCCCGAAAGCCTGACGCAAACGGAGCGCATTGCTGTCGAAAGCATGCTTAGCGGATGCCCGCTGGCTTATCGCCAGGACGTGCTGGACGAAATTGCTGGCTACAAGCGCGCTGGAACGATCCGCTCGTCTGTTATCGCGTTGACCAGGCAGTTGATCGAAGCCGTGAAAGCGGGCTCGTTCAGTCTGAACGTGGGGGCAGCCGTCAAGGACGCCCGAGAGTCGGCTGCTGGAATGGCGCGGCGTTTCGCTGCTGCGACATCCATGCAGATAGACCCATCCACGCTCAGCATGGACACCATCAATAAGCTGCCTCCGGCCCTGCGCGCTAAAACGCTTGCATCGATCGGGAGGGCAGAGTGAATTCGGTCCGGCTTTTCCAACGTTGGAAAAAATGCCGGACCGCTAACGGCGCGTAAGCCTGCGAACATCGTTGCGTTGATGATATTTTAATATCATAATTGAACGGTGGGCGCGAAGCGCCTTGAACATGAGAGGGCACCTGATGAGGCATCTAATCTTAGGGCTGGCGCTTCTTCCTTTGACCGCGACCGCTGGCCTGGTTGTGGAAGACGAAGGAGAAAAGCCAGCCGTCGTTGTGGCAGCACCTGCGCCGGCGCAAGTGATAATCCCGGTCGAAATCTGGAAGGGTGAGCAGGGGAGTACCCTGAGCGACTCCCTTCAGCAATGGGCCAACCGGGCGAAGTGGGTCGTCATCTGGGATGCCTTCAAAGGCGCCGAGAAAGTCGACTACGGCCTGCCGGCGCCTGTAACGTTCCAGGGCACCTTCGATAGCGCGGTCGCGCAGTGGATTCGTAGGTATGAACGAGCGGACATCCCGCTTGTTGTAGACATTCAGCCGGATCAACGAGTGGTGTATATCACTGTCAGGAAGAAATAGTCATGCGCAAAATCCTTATCATCGCGCTGAGTGCAATATATATGTCTGGTTGCACATCAGTAGACAACTTCCGCACGATCAATCGCGATCTTCTTCAGCGCCAGGTTGACGCGCAAGCGCAAATGGCCGCCATGAAAAATGCTGGGACTGAGCGGCCCCGTGAGACCGTGCGTTACTTGAGCGACCAGTTCGTCAGCCTCACGCCGATCCTGCAGAAGGTGAACAACGCGGCCCCTTCGTCGCCACTACTGCGTTGCCGCATTTCGATAGAGACGGTTGCGCCGATCAGCATGCTCGAGTTCGCGCAAACGATCACGCGCAAGTGCAAGGTAAACGTTCGAGTCACGCCCGACGCGCTAGCGGCGGTCCAGAACCCCTTGGCCAACGAGGGGACCGCTGCGGCTACAAACACGCCTATGGCTCCGCCAATGCAGCCGCAGCCCATGGGCGCGCAGACCGGTTTGGGGAATGCAGGGCAGATCGGCCTGCTTGATCTCAACTACCACGGTGAGTTGTCCGGCCTCATGGATACAGTTACGTCGCGCTGGGGTGTGTCCTGGAAGGTCGAGGACGGCAAGATCAAGATCTACAACGTAGATACGCGCGTGTTCCTGCTTTCTGCGTTCAACTCTGACACCACACTGAAATCGGACGTGCAAAGCGGAACTACGATGGTAAACGGCACGTCTGCCGCCGGTGCTGGTGCATCGGGATCGGGCGGTGCGGGCACAAGCACCGCCGGTGGCATTGGGGGCTCCACCGGCTCCCAACAAAGCACGACCGTGACTCTGAAAATGGAGTTGTGGAAGGACATCATGGAGACCGTCAAGGGCATGAAGTCACCGAAGGGAACTGTCGTGGGCGCGCCATCCACCGGCACCATCACAGTCACCGACAACGAGGATGTTCTGAGCAGGATGGAGCGCTATGTAACACCGCTCAACGCTCGCCTTGAGAAGCAGGTGGTGTTCGATGTGGATCTTGTCTCGGTGGAAACCAACGACACCGATGCGCTCGGCCTTAGCTTCAATGCGCTCTTCCAAACTCTGAATCAGAAGTATGGCTTCTCGCTGGCGAGCTCGTTCTCGGCACCGACTGCGGCAGCCAGTGGAACATTCTCTATTCTCAAGAATTCAGGAAGCCGCTGGTCGGGCACCGACGCAATCGTGAGCGCCTTGTCGGAGCAGGGCAACGTTGGGTTGCGCAGGGCGCCGTCGGCGACGACCCTCAACCTACAGACCGTCTCAGTGCAGGTTGCGCGTCAGAAGGGCTTCGTGGCGGGCTCTACGACGACGAACACGGCTCAGGTGGGCTCCACGACCACCCTGCAGACTGGCATGGTCACTACTGGCCTCAACATGTCGCTGACGCCATATGTGTTCGAGGACAATCGAATGCTGGTGGCATTCAGCATCAACCTGTCTTCCCTCCTGAACATCCGGGCAGTTAGCCGCGGCGACACGTATGCTGAACTGCCCGAGTTGAACCTGCCGATCAACATGTCGCAGAAGGTAAGGCTTGCTTCCGGCGATACCATGATGTTGTCCGGCTTTGACGACGAAGACACCAATGCGACGCAGACGGGGACGTTCACTCCCTCGAACTGGTTGCTGGGGGGCGGCATAAACGGTACGAAGCGCAAGACCAAGCTCCTGGTTCTCATCACACCCAGGGTGATGCAATGAAATTCCCATCGCGGAAGATGCGTCCACCTGAGAAGAAGGCGGTAGCAGCTTCGGAGTCGTCCGAGATTGCCATTATCACGATCCACGGGAAGAAATTTGTCAGCGGGCTGTTCTGGCAACCGCTGTCGCGTGCTCGCGCATACATGGGCGAAGCTCGCGAGCTAGGGAAGAAGCACGACTGGGATATTGTCGCAATCCGCCGTGGTCGGGCACGCATCCAAGCCGGCTTCGTGAGCAAGGACCGTGGCGCGTTGAAGGGCATGTACAGCCTTGCGGCCAGTCTGGCGGGAGTGCTTGGGGATCGGTGGATCGGCGCATTCGCGGTGGACGATCAGGACCGATACGCGGTTGTAGCCGTGCACGAAGGCACGATCGTGCCCGGTTTCGATCGCATCGTGCATGGTTTTGAGGAGGCAAAGCAACTCCTGATGCACGGGATCAACCTGCTCGATTTCGGCGAGAACGTCTTTGCGCCGCAGGCCTTCGGCGTCGCGCTGCAGGAGCATGATCTCCCGTCCGTCCTCAAGCCAAAGCTACTGCGGCCCGAGTACAAGCTCAAGCAGTTGACCTTCGGCCTGACGAAGAAGGAGATCGGCGTGCTGGCCGTTGCATTGCTGATCGCTGGTGTTGGGATCTTTGCCTACGGAAAATGGGCAGAGCATCAGGAAGCGCAGCGAATCGCTGAACTCCAACGACAAGCCGAACTTCGCCGTCGCGCGCTTGCGCTGCTCGAAGAGCAGTCGCGCAAGAAGCAGACGGTCAAGGCTCTCGAGCATCCGTGGGCGCACATGCCATCGGCTCTGGCCTTCACAAGCGCGTGCAAGGAAGCGAGTGCCGCTACGCCGCTGAGCATCGCTGGCTGGGTGGAGAGGGATTCATCGTGCGTGGCTGGCAGTGTCGTCGTTGCTTACGTCAGGGGACAAAAAGGCGCCACGGTGGAAGCATTCCACGACGCCGCGAGCTCACTGAAGGACTGGCGCGTTGCTGTTCTAGACTCCAGTATCGAAGCGACGATCACGCGGGATCTATCGATGCCTGCAGCCGGCGATGAGCTGCTTCTCGATGCGTCCGCCGCGAAGATGCGCCTTGCTTCGGAGGTGCAGGGTTGGGGCGACGACGTAGCCAAGCTTGTCAGCATTGTGCATCGGGACATCTCGGTCCCCAAGCCTCCACCGGCGCTACCCGGTCAAGTCACGCCGGCGGCACCTCCTCCGCCAGAACCGACCTGGCAGGAGTTCACGTTTGAATTCAAAACGGGTCTACCACCGGCAAGACACGTTGAGCGCCTCAAGGATCTACCTGGCTTGCGGCTCACCAACATCACGGCGACGCTCACCCAGGAAGAAGCAAAACTCGAATGGACGGTCAAAGGGGATCTGTATGCGAATCGGTAAATATGCAGTAGTGATCGGCGTGGCTGCCATCAGTAGCGTTGCCGTGGCGGCGAACGTAGCCAGCGAGGACCAGCTCGGAGAAGTCAACGCACAAACGATTCTTCTCAAGGCTCAAGCCAAGATGGAAGAGGCTCGGCAAGATCTGGTATCGAAGTCTGGGGGCGGCTACGGGGACAACGGCGTATTGCCCAATGTGCTCAAGATCGATCGCGTCAATGATGATCCTGTGACGGCGGAACTGATCTTCGCCGGCAACGTGAAGGTCGAGGCAAGACAAGGCACGCGCCTGCCCGGAGGATTCCGTGTCGACGCCATCAACATGACGGCCAGGACTGTCGACCTTACCCGGGGGAAAGAACGGTACACCGTGGGAATGTCGTCCTCCGTTCCCCAACAGCAGAAGCCAGCGCAGGGAACCCCTAACTTCGGGCCAACCGGCTCGCCGTATGTGCCATCCGTGGCTCGCTAGGGGAAAACATGGGCGCTAACGATCTTACCGCAATGGGTGGAGCCTTGCCTTCCGTCGTGTCTGCGACGGGAAGGCTGGCCATCCCCGTAGCGCATCGGGACAAGATGTACCTCGGCGACGATCAGACGCTGTACATAGCAGGCTCGTATGCCACGGATGGCGGCTTCATCTGGGGCGAGGAGTTCACGGGCATCATGAAGAAGATCGTGAACGTGGTTATGGCCGTCAGCATTCTCATCGGCGCATCGAGTTTCATCGGGTGGATCGCGATGAAGATGGGCGCGAGTATCGGCAGCTGCCCTGCTTGAAAGGTGAGACATGAGCGGAAGCCATCGCAGTGAGCTGATCAAGGTCGCCATTCATCGCGCTGGCGTCCGCGTATTGACGTTCCTTGGGGGCGAGCGCAAGCAGGTGATGATTCTCCTGTTTGCGACCGTCTATCTCGCCTACATCCTCACGCTGCGCTTTGGGATGTTCGTGGCTGTTCCGGTCTGTGGAGTCGTATGGCTTCTCGGGATGGCGGTGCTGAGGCGAATGGCGACGAGTGATCCGCAGATGTGGGCTGTGCTCAAGCGAGCTCGCAAATACAAGGGCTTTTATCCTGCGAGAGGCCGGTTCGATGCCCCGCAACCGCAGTATCGGGACTACAAGTAGACGCCATGACTGGATTCCTTTTCTTCATCTTCATCCTCATCATTGAAGCGGGT
Organism: Cupriavidus basilensis; assembly: GCF_008801925.2. NCBI lineage: Bacteria > Pseudomonadati > Pseudomonadota > Betaproteobacteria > Burkholderiales > Burkholderiaceae > Cupriavidus > Cupriavidus basilensis. The sequence goes on from NZ_CP062807.1 coordinate 114,941, forward strand.
CTTCTCTTGTTCGCATTCCTGCGCCATCGGCCAGGAATGCAGGAAGAGTTTCGCGACTCGGAAGCCGGTTTGGCAGATCTTCTTCGCCATGCCGAACCCATAGCTGATGGAGTTCTATCGGGAAAGGGCGGCGAGATTATCGGCGGCTTCTTCTATCGAGGGACCGATACCGAATCGTCCACCAACCACGAGCTCGACATGATCTCGGCCCGCGTCAACAATGCGCTTGCGCGACTTGGCTCGGGCTGGATGGCGCATATCGACGCGATGCGGTCTGAAGCGATTGGCTATCCGGACCGGACTCCATTCGTGCATCCGGTGGCAGAACTCGTGGATGAGGAGCGACGCCTGCAGTACAGCGGAGAAGGCCTCCACCATGAGAGCCGCTACGCAATCATCCTCACATATCTCCCCCCACTCGCCGCGGAAAGCAAGGCGCAGTCGATGATGTTCGAGCACAGCGAGGATCTGCGGGGCATTAAGACGGCAACGCGGGAGAAGCTTGTCGCGCAGTTCAATACGATTCTGGATTCACTTGAGGGCGAGCTCGGGCTAGTCTTTAATGCCATCACCCGAATGCGCTGCCACGAACGAACCAATGCTGCTGATGGCCGGAAATACCAGGTCGATGATCTGCTCGGATACGTGCACTACTGTGTCACCGGCATTGCCCAATATATGGCATTGCCGAAGGCGGGTGTGACTGTCGACACGATCGTCGGCAGCCAGGACTTCGTCGCCGGGAATACGCCCAAGGTCGGCGCGAATCATATCCGCATCCTTTCCATCGAAGGGTTCCCATCGCACGGCTACTCGGGCATCTTGGATTCCCTGAATTCGCTGCCGGTCACCTATAGGTGGAGCACGCGGTTCATCTTTATGGACCCCGAGGAGGGTAGGAATCTTCTGGAGAAGATGTTCAAGAAGTGGCGGCAGAAAATTCGCGGGCTGCGCGATACGGTGTCAAACAACTCAGCAGGGGCGGTTGACCAGGACGCCCTGGAAATGATGATCGATGCCCAAACTGCCATGGGAGAGGCGGCCGCAGGTAGAGTTCGATTTGGTCACTACACCAGCGTGATTGTGCTGATGAATCAAGATCTCCCGGCCCTCCTGGAGGCGGTAGAGATGTGCGCGAAGGCGATCCGTACCCTCTCGTTCGCCGTTCGCGTGGAGACGATCAATGCAGTAGAGGCATTCTTGGGGAGCATTCCGGGGCATGGCTATGAGAACGTGCGTCGGCCAATCCTTCACACGATGAACCTCGCGCACTTGATCCCCACGACGGCGACGTGGCCGGGTCTGAGTACCAATCCCAACCCGTTCTATCCGCCGAACAGTCCGCCGTTGATGTACGCGGATACAACAGGTGGAACGCCGTTCAGGGTCGGGACGCACGTGGGCGATGTCGGGCACTTCCTAATGCTCGGCCCGACGGGCGCAGGTAAGTCGACGTTGCTTGAACTGATGGGCCTTCAGCACATGCGCTACCGTAGAGCAAGGACGATCAAGTTCGAGAAGGGCTATTCGTCCTATGTCGCTTGCGCGTCTGTCAACGGTGCGTACTACGATCTGGCTGGGGAGCACCCTAGTATCGTGGGAGGCAAGGAGTATCGCGACGCGCTGTGTCCCCTGCGCCACGTCGATCAGCCTTCCTGGCGGCTCTGGGCCCTGGACTGGATCGAGACGTGCTTGGCGCTTTCCAAGGTCGAGGTAACGTCGCGCCGGCGCAATCTCATCGCTAATGCCCTGGTGTCGATTGGAAACGCAGACCCTGACCAGCGGACGATGACCCATTTCGTGTCCCAATTGCAGGACAGCGATTTGCAGGAAGCGCTAAAACCGTACACGCTGGCCGGCAACAACCAGATGCTGGATGGCGAAGACGATACGCTGCAGGGCGCGCACTTCATTGTGTTCGAGATGGAACACCTGATGGGAAAGGGCGCACAAATCGCTGTGCCGGTACTCCTGTACCTCTTCCGCAAGGTCGAGACGATGCTGGATGGCTCGCCCACGCTGCTCATTCTCGATGAAGCGTGGCTCATGCTTGAACATCCGATCTTCAGTGCGAAAATCAAAGAGTGGCTCAAAGTCATGCGCAAACGGAACTGTTCGGTCGGCTTTGCCACCCAGTCGATTTCTGACGTTGGAAAAAGCTCGATTCGTGACGTTCTCTACGAAAGCTGCCCTACGAAGATATTCTTGTCGAATCCCGAGGCGCAACGTAACGTGAGTGTGCGGGAGGAGTATGAGCGCATCGGCCTCAACGATCAGCAGATCGAGCTCATTGCCCAAGGCGTGAAGAAGCAGGATTACTTCTACATGTCGCCGTTAGGGCGCCGCCGCTTCCGCCTTGGCCTTGGCCCGGTGACTTTGGCCTTCGTGGGCGTCAGCGGCACCGAAGATATTGACCACGCGCGGCGCATCCTTGCCTCGGGCACGCGGAACTTCGGCGCTGAATGGCTGCGCCACTGCTCCACGGCAAAAGTAGAGTGGGGCGATGGCCTTGCGGAATGGGCCTCGTTGTTGGAGAACCGCCAAGCTGCGGCTTAGAGATTCTGATATTGTAATATCATGGATAAGTGATATAATTAAAGCAACTAGGGAGGTTGATATGACGACGTTGTTTCTCCTCGTTTTGGTTGTGGCGGGTCCGCTTGTTGGCGCGGCTGCTGGGCTGTTTGGCGGGCTGATTGGTTTTGCCGGCGGACTCGCCTTCCGGGCCGCTCGTGTCGCTGTTCGCGCCGTTGTGCGCGCGGCAAGAGAACGGCGCCATCAAATTGCGCTTAGGCAGCACTAGACTGCGCCGACTCATCCCTCAAGGTAAAAGAGCATGAAGAGCATTTCGCGTGTTTTCGGCGTGGCCGCGATGGTCATAACGAGCCTCGCGGCGTCTGCCACATTCGCCGCTACCCCTTTCGTACCTGGTCCTTCAACCATTACGGTTGCGAACCAAACTCTAGGGTGCGCTGGACGTATGCCAGTCGTGACGCTCAACCTCCTGGTGAACCCGGAAGACGCGGGGAGGCCTGGGCTCATCTATGTCGGGGTTCATGACCCCCAGCAAACGCAGGCCGCGCTGCTGAACCAAGATTCGGCTTGGGAGGCATTCACGGGCGCTGCCCTGATCCCTCACATTGTTCGTCGCGATGGGCTTTCGTCAGTCCGGCTGAGCATTCCCCTGTCGAGCTCACCTAGCTATCAGGGCTGGAGTCTTTACGTCGGCTATGGCGCCTTGACGCTCGCTAGCGAGGCAATGGTCCAGAAAGCAGTGGTGGCTGTCGCTAGCGTGAAAGCACGGTATCCGGATCGCCCGGTCCCTGCGGTTGATGAGGACCATTTCAAACGGTCCCTGATCCAGGAGGATATGCGCAAGAACACCAAATACCGGTTTGTGCGCGCATTCACGCCTGAGCTCATGTCGATATGTGAACCCCAAGGAGGAAACTGATGAAGAATCTGAAAATCATGTGTGCAGCGGCAGTCTTGCTGCTGTCGAGCGTCACGTCGAACGTCGCTCAAGCTGGGGCCGTCGTTGGCGCCACTGAGCCCACGCAGATTCTCAACAATCTGCAACTGGTCTTGGCCTATGCCGAACAGGCCCAGACGAGTGCCAACACAATGAACCAGTATGCGGCGATGCTGAAGAACCTCGAGCGCATGACGCCGAGCAGTTTGCTCGATTCAGCAGCGCAGCAGCTTTTTGTCGACAAGAACATGTCACAGGCGTTCAGCGATCTGCGAAACATCTATTCGAAGGGCCAGCAGACGGCCTACTCGCTCGCGTCGGTGAATCAGCAGTTTAAGAGCAACCACCCCGGATACGGCGGGGCGGTGGACTTCTCCTCGGCCTATAGGAACTGGTCGGATTCATCGCTGTCGGCAGCAAAGAACGCGATCAAGTTGGTCACCGCCCACTCGGAGAACTTCGCCACCGAAGAGGGGATGATGAACGAACTGGCCTTTAAGTCGCAGACGGCTGCAGGTCAACTGCAAGCCGCACAGGCCGGCGCGGCGATCAGTCTGCAGATGGTGGGGCAGATGCAGAAACTCCGCCAGGTGGCGCTCGCGCAGGTGCAGAGCCAGAACGAGTTCGCTGCGGCAGCGCAAAGCGAGAAGGACGCGCAACAGTTGGGCGTGGAGAAAGCGTTTGGCGGTGTTGCATCCAAGTCCGTGAAGGGCCAGGCCAACTAGGAAAACTCATATGCGAAACAAGTTCGTTGTGCCCCTCCTCGTTGTTTTTGCGCTGTGCGCCGGCTGTAGTCAGAAAGACAGCCACCCGACGCGGAGCGCGGGCGCTGCGGACGCGTCCCGCTCGTCCGGCGACGTGGCCATTGACAAGGCGTTCGGAGGCATCAACAGCAACTCCGTGCGTAAATCCGATAACTGAACGGTAGGTGGCTCCCCATGCAGTCAAGTTTCACGTCGACGGCCATCCGGCTGTTTCGTTATCTGGATGCGCTCCAGATAGCCTTTATTCGCGCTGTCTTGGAGCAGCCGAAGTGCAGGAAGGCTCTGCGGCTGGGCTTGCTGGTGGTGTTCCTGCTGTACATGGTTTCGCAGGTCACCGCGTCAGCCGACGATTCCTTGCTGCAGTTGGACAAGATCGATGACAAGTTCCGGGGGCTACAAAATGGTTGGTATTCCATCGTCAAGGGCTTTGCGATGGGGCTGTTCTGGAAGCTCGCTTTGGTCGATTTTTGTTGGTCTACAGTAATATATGTATTAGATAAAAACGAGATGCCAGAGATCTTGCATGCCCTTGTGCGGAAGATCTTCAATCTCGGATTCTTCTTCTCGCTGCTAAAGCTGTCAGACGAGTGGATTCCGGCAATCATCAAATCGTTTATCACGATCGGTAAGGCTGCTTCAAACGTCGGCGACCTCACGCCTGATGGCATCGTGAACAAGGGCCTCGATCTCGCACTGGGGTCCTTCCAGATGATCAAGTCGCTGGGGGCCTTCGACAAGATGGTCGTCGTCTTTCCCGTTACTTTCATGGCCCTGCTGATCTTCTTGGCATTCCTCTGGGTAGCGGCGCAGCTCTTGGTGACTTTGATCGAAAGCTACATCGCGATCGGCTTGGGCGTGATCTTGCTGGGGTTCGGCGGGTCGCGATGGACCACGGACTTTGCAACGAAGTATTTGCAATTCGCCGTCGGCACGGGGATCAAGCTCATGGTGCTCTACGCGATTGTCGGGGGCGGGCAGAGCCTGTTCGGCAGCCTGATGATTGATGCGGATCAGCTAATCAAAAGTTGCATGGTGGTCCTGGGTGTAGCCGGCATCTATACCTACCTCGCCATCAATGTGCCGCAGTTGGCTACGGCGATGATGTCCGGCAGCCCGAACCTCACTGCGGGATCGCTAGCAGGAACGGCGGCGACGGTCGCAGGCGCTGCGGTCGGTGCAGGCGCTCTGGCTGCTACTGCGGGCGCTGCTGGCGTCGCTGGCGCCATGGGCGGGGCTGCGGGGGCTGGAGGATTAGCGCAAGCTCTCGGCGCGGGCCTGAACTCAGCTGCCGACCACGGCAAGACGGGCTTGGCGGCTGCCGGTCACGCGGCTAAGGAGGTAGCTTCCCACGGATTGGGCCTGGCCACCGGTGCCGCTAGCGGGGCAGCGGGCTCCGCGAAGACCGCGTTCGCCGATAAGCTAGGTCAGTCCACAGGCGGAAAGATTGCATCGAGTATCGAGGCGACGCGCGGCGGCAGTGTTCAGGGAGCGTCGGCGCCGGCCAATGCTGGTGGCGGGGCTGGGCCGACACCCGCCGGTGGCAATGCCGGTGCTGATGCCGGGGGACAAGGAGAGGCGGCGGGCGCCGAGCCGGCGCAGGACAGTGGCGCACAAGCTGGCTCGAGCGGCGTTAGCGCGGGGGGCGATGCAGCTGCGGCAACGGCGGCATCGAGCCCGGCACCTGCCGCGGTGAGTCCTGCGGCACAGAGCGCCAACCCTAGTGGCGCTACTGGGAAGGCGGTTGCCGCTCAGCCCATCGCTGCCGGCCCCTCGGGCTCAGCTGTGGGGCCGTCTGGAGCTCCGACTGCGGCCAGCGCGGTTGCACCCGCAGCTGGAGTCGGCGGCCCCGCCGCTGCGGCGTCGGGCAGCACCCCAACGGCTCCGCCGGCTCCTGCATCCAACTCGCAAGCAGCCCCGACGCCACAGCCTGCGCAGGCGCCTGATAGTGCGGTGGCACCTGCGTCCGGTGGCGATGCTTCCAGCGCCGCGCTCTCTCCGACTGAGGATGGCGCCTCGGCAGCGGGCAATGCCGGTGGCCAGCAAGGCCAGCAGGGAGAGCGCAAGCCCTCCGCCGGCGAGAGGATTCGCAACTTGGAAGGCTATGTGCCGCAGGACGCCGCAGGCAATGCTGCGATCAACATCAACATTGGCCACGCGCGCGACTGATAAATAAAGTGAGGATTCATGCTCTGGCGTAAGAAGGCAGATCAGGATGCCGCCGCAGTAGCGGACATCGACAATGTCGGAGCTGGCGCAGATAAGGCGCCGGCGAAAGCTAAAAAGAAGGGCCGCGATGCGGTGAATCCGTTCGTGGAGCACCAGCGGCACCAGGACGATCGTTATATGAACCTGGCAAAGGCGAAGGCCAACTGGCAAGTCGCTTTCTGCATGCAGACGGCGTTGCTATCCATCTCGATAGCCTTCAACGGCTACGCACTGCTCAAGCCGAAATTTCAGCCCTATGTGGTTGTTCAAGACCAGATTGGGCACGTGGTGGCGGTAGGGCCGGTCGATCAGAGCAATCCCATAGACTCGCGCCGCATCATTCGTGGACAGACCATCGAATGGGTGGAGAACGCACGCGCTGTTATTGGGGATCTGAAGGCAGCGAAGAAGAACTTTGATTGGGTATATGCGCGCGTGGCCGCCGGTTCGCCGGCCAAGAAGAAGCTTGATGAGTTCTATCGCCAACGTGAGCCATACAAGACCGCAGCTACCTCAAGCGCCGTCGCAGTCGTCACCCTGGCTCTCCCCATCGGAGGCAACACGTGGGACCTGGAGTGGACGGAGGAATGGCGCAATCTTCAGGGTGAGGTTCTCAGGAAGGAACGCTGGAAGGTGAAGCTGACGTACACCATCGTCGCGCAAGACTCGGAAGAGAACATTCGCCGGAATCCTGCCGGTTACATGGTCACTGACTTCTCCTGGTCGAAGCAAAGTGGGATTTGAGGCAAACATGATCGTGAAAAAGCAAATTCTCGTAGCGCTGTCTGTCGCTTTGCTGTCGTCGGTGGCCGGCGCCGGTACCGGCACAAGCAAGAAATTTCTGACGTTGGAAGACGCTGCGCTGGCGCAAGCTAAGAAATGGCAGCAGACGGGGGTCGCAAAGCCCATCATGTCGGACGATGGGAAAGTGCTCTATCCATTCGGCCAGTACATGCCGACGATCACATGTGCGCCCCTGCGTGCGTGCGACGTCGAGCTCGAGCCCGGTGAAAATGTGAGTGGCAAGCCAATGCTCGGCGACTCCGCCAGGTGGCTGCTCTCCAAGGCCCAATCTGGCCCGGCTGAGAAACGCGTGACTCATATCGTCGTGAAGCCGACGGACACCGGCCTGGAAACGAACATGATCGTCACTACCGATCGGCGCACGTACCACATGCGTCTTTACTCAAGCGCAAACGAGCGTGATTACATGAACCGGGCGGGCTTCTACTATCCGCAGGACATCGTTGACGAGTGGAATGATGCTGAGCAAACCGCGCAGAGGCGAGCCAAGGAAGACGGCGCCCGTGTCGTCGCGGATCTTCCCCCTACGTCAATCGATAAGCTCGATTTTAGCTATAGCGTCGACGGCGACAAAACGCTCTTCAATCCTACGCGGGTCTTCAACGACGGGACACGGACCTACATTCAAATGCCCGAGCAAATGAAGTCGGCGGAGGCGCCAGTGCTTCTGCTGCTCGATCGCGAAGACAAGCCGCAGATCGTCAACTATCGTGTCAAGGACGCCTATTACATCGTGGACAAGCTGTTCGACCGGGCCATGCTGGTCGTTGGTGTCGACTCGAACCAGAGCAAAGTGACGATCACATGGAACAAGGCGCCGAAACGCGGCTTGTTCTGGTAAGGGCGCGCCATGGCAAAAGCAGAAGCCAATAGCGATCCGTTCGCATCGCCGGACTCCGTTCCTCTCAAGGGAAAGGTTACTGGCATCACCAAGTTGTCTCGCAAGGCAAAATTGCTCATGTCGATGGTCGCCGTTGGCACAGTGGCGGGCATTGTCTTTTCCATCATGACCGTGGGGGATGACGCTGCTCCGGTTGCCTCGAGTGACCCGAATGCGAGCGACAGCGCCAAAGCAAAAGGCATGGAACTAGCTCGCGCGGACGGCAATGCGGACGAGATACCCGATGGACAGGCGTCAGCCGTTGCGGACAAGTTGGGGGTGGATACGTCGCTGGGCGGCGGAATCCAAGTGGGCCCTGCCGAAGTCGGAGCGGCGAAGAGCGGTGATGTGGTGAAGCTCCCGGAGACGAACGGTGTACCTGGCAAACAAGGGGAGGCTACGCCGCTTGTGCCGGCGCCAGGGCAGGGAGCCGCGCCGGCGGCTCCGCCGGCTGAAACCAGCGAACAGGCAGCGGCACGTCGGGCGCGAGACGAACGGGACGAGAAGGCACGTCAGGCTAGGGCCGCATCCATTGAAAGCGCCGGCGTCTCCGAAGGTGTCGCGGGCGGTCCAGGGGCGGCAAACGCTCAAATTGCCAATGCAGTTTCGCAAGCTGCAGCAGCGTTAGCGGGGCAGGGTAAGCCTGGTACCGGCCTTGCAGGACTCGGGTTGAATGGGCAACAAGAACAAGACGACGTGAACAAGCAGATCCGCAAGGAATCTTTCTTGCGGGATGCTGGCGCGAGCTCTGGAAGTACCTACCTGCAGGAAACGAAGCAGAAGCCGCTTGGCGTGTACGAAATTAAGGCGGGCTGGAACATTCCGATGGTGCTGGAATGCGGCATCAATTCGGACCTGCCGGGGCAGACTTGCGCGAGGGTCAGCGAGAACGTCTACGATACGGTGTCTGGTCGTCACCTCCTCGTTCCGCAGGGGACAAAGGCGATCGGCATGTATGACAGCCGGATCGCTGTTGGCCAAAGTCGTCTACTGGTCGTCTGGAATCGCCTGATCTTTCCGGATGGGACAAGCTTCGTCATACAGGGCATGCCTGGTACTGACGGCGCGGGGAACGCAGGTTTCGACGGAGACGTGAATAACCACTATGCTCGAATTTTCTTGGGGGCGGGGTTGATGAGTCTGGTGTCTGCTGGCGCCCAACTCTCGCAGCCGCAGCAGTCGTCAACGAACGGCACCGCTCCTTCGGCGCAGCAGACGATCGCCGCCGCTATGGGGCAGCAGCTGGCTCAGGTAAGCGGTGCCATGATCCAGCGGAACATGCAGATCCAGCCAACTATTACGCAGATGCCCGGATACCGCTTCAATGTCACGCTCACTCGCGACATGTTGTTCCCAGCTCCTTACGGGCGTTGAGCGCCCTTTCCCAAGCGAATCTGGAGCCCCACACGGTTGTAGTGGGGCTTTTTTACAGCCGCTTTTTCGTGCCATTCTTTTAGTATCAGCTACAATCGCAAAGGAAAAGTCATAGGAAATATCCACTGGGGGGTGGGGGCAATCATAAAATATGAAAGCTGATAAAAATAGCCGCGCGCGGTCTGCGACGAAGACCGCAACACGACGTGACGTTTCAAGCGCTCGCACACCACGAAAGCCCATCTCAGCGCCGGCGCCTGCGAGCGTTCCTGAACCGGCAAACATGGTACGGCCCAAGCGGCTTGGGCGTCCGCGAACGCGGCTCGAGGAGCCGAAGGTCGTGCCTACCCGATGTCCGGAGAACATGTACACATACTTGAAGATGATCGCCCCTCTCGAGTGGCGCTCGTTGACCGGAATGTTTCAAGACATGATGACCCGATTCCTTGCTACAGAACCTTGGAAGCACGGCCTCCTTTGGCGCAAGCCGCGCACAGCGCTGACGTTTCAAGATGGAGTCGCGGGCCGCACAGGTTGGGAGCAGGTGAACATTCAGCTTCCGCCGGAACTAGCTGAGCAAGTGGAGCATGCAGCAAGGGGCGTGGGTGTGTCGAAGGCCGCGTTTTGCTACACGGCTATGTTCTGGTGGATTCAGTACATTTATCCGCCAAAAGCTGTCAAACGTCTGTCGCAGTAAGCGGTATGTGGTGTCGTTTTCCCGACTTTAACGCCACGGAGCTTTTTCCAACGTAAGAAATTCGGGCCCTCGCCGGGCTCGTTTGACATGCGGAGAGTGCAATAAAAATATCAAAAAACCGTTGCGCCCAAGAGTCGGCTATCATAATATTGCAATATCGCAGGAGCGTAAAT